>CAZWWF010000070.1:0-7036 GCA_964636805.1 uncultured Zetaproteobacteria bacterium | reverse complement strand
GCAATTTTATGCTCACGTAATGCGGCCATCACCGCATCGGAACGTTTCTGCGCCAGCTCCAGCAATTGTGTGTCTTCAAGCACTGGCCGCCCCACAGATGCCATCGCATTGGTCTGATCCGGTTGATCGGGAGAAACAGGCTGCATCACTGCCTCCCCTTCAATACGCGTAGCAAAGCCGCATACCTGCAAACGTAGATTCTTCTTCTCCATCAGGGTTGCAATTTTGACAATATACTCCGTCATTCGGGGTGACAGGTTTACTTCACGCTCTTCAAAGCCGATAGGCGTCAATTTCGGTTTGGCCGCGTCCTTGATGAAGCCTCTGGCGAGATCAGCCGCCAGAATAATGCTACCATAGGGCTGCAGAATCAGCGCAGCGTAAGTCATTGCCCCTGTACTCAGGGAAGTAAGCAGTGCTTTATTAATAATATTACTAAGATTGATATTCGGATCATCAAGTGGACCACTGACCGGCACTTTCAGTTCAATATTACCATCATCATTGCGTAACATATCCAATGCCATATCGATAGACATCCCACCAGCCAGACTGATTTTCTTTCCGGCTTTGCCCGCCTGTTTCGAATCTCCCAGTTCCAGTTTGCGAATCAGCATCTTATTTTTTGCATTAATCCTGTTGTGATTTATACGGATATCACTGTCCAGATTGAATTGCCCTGTTTTAACCGACCGCCCGAATTCAGCTTCGACATACCCGGACAAGCGGGATAAATTTCCATCCTTCAACACAACATGTATATCGGTACTGAAGCGTCTGCCTGCAACCGTGTTTATATTTCCCTGTGCGATCAGTATGCCCGCCTTTCCGATCTGAGCCCGCAACATGAGTTTCCCCGGTCGCTTGCCGGAACTATCCAGTGGAGTCAGGTTAAATTGTTTTATCTTCAATGTGGTTTTGAATGCAGGGAGTACAGACTCATCCCTGAAATCAATCCAGCTGCCGGCACCCACTTCGGCATGATCAATAATCACAACCTGTCGGTTCCTGTTTCCCCTCTGTTTTCCAGTCTGTTTCTGAACCGTTGTTGATATCGTTCCGCCATTTTTTTGTGTCCCGTTTGACAACTTTGGCAACAGCAAATGTCCATTCTTCTGCCGGATCAAATGCACTTGCATACGATCAACCATCAATTGTCTGAACCGGTACACCCCCGACGGATCAAATACAGCATCATCAGCCTGTAGCGAAGCAACTGAACCCAGGGAACCTTTGCCATGTGATGGCAATTGAATAGCGTCAATTTTAAGCATATCGAATGTAACCGGTTTACCGGCATGCATGGCCAACCCTTTCAGCCGGGCATGTTCGAAGCCTCCCATCGCTTGCCTGCTGCCGGACTGACCCATAGCCGGTCCGGACATATCTGCTTTTTGCAGCAGCACATCAACAATGTTGAGGCTTTTCCCCGGACTGATTGACATGCCGGTCAGAGCTGCATCTGCAATCTGTATGGTCTGATGCCGGCCACCCGGATTATCACTCTTTAACTGTTTTAACCCTATGCTAGCTATGGTAACAGGGCCCTTCAAATCGGCATTAATTCCTTCGGCGTATAAATGTTTCATCTGCAGCATACCCTGATTATTGAAGGCATGATTAATATCAACGCCATTCATATCCAGTGTCCGGATCTGAAAATGTCCTGTAGACGGCATGGCAAAAGCCTGCACCTGCACAGCTGCCAGACTCAAAGACTGATCCCTCTCACCAAAACCATGCGCCTGCAACCGTTTCAGATTGATTTTTTTCATCGCAAGTTTCGATAACACGGCTTTATCATCCAGACTGATATCGATACCGGACAGCCCCAGGCTGGCCAGCATCAATGTGCCCTGCTCCTTTAACGCTTGCCTGATATGAATTTTATCCAGACTCACTGACTCAATACTGATGTGATCACGTCCCCGGATTGCAATACCATCCAGCGCCACGCTCCCAGCATTAACAGATAACTTGTCTTTATCGCCATCAATTGTGAGTCCCTGCAAACCAACCGATATCTGATCGCTCTTGATGGATGCCACGACATCTTCTGCCCATGCTGAAAAGGTAAATTTACCGGTCAGCTTCGCACCTTTCGTTTGAATACTGTAGCCAAAACCTGAAAATACCGTATTGCCCAGTTCGAAACTGTTAACAACCATTTGTTCCTTCTGTTTTAGTCCGGAGAGTGAGAAACGCAATGATTTTACCGGTAATGACAATTCGAACAGGTCACTCTTCACAGCGACATCCACAGCATCCAGTACAAGATCATCAACCACGAATAACCAGCGATCGCTGGCTTCATTTGTGCCTGACTGCTCGTCTATGCCGGATCGAGCCACTTCTGAGTCGGGCAACCCTCCTGCCTCAGGCAGAATTCCCTCGACACGCCACAGCCCATTCTCTTTCAATAATTTCAGATTGGATTCACTCAGTTCAAGAAAACGAACATGTACCACATGATGCCACAATGGCTGCCAGTCGAATTTGAACTTTAATTGTTTGATATTCAGCCCGTCACCTGACTTCAGCCCTTCCAGAGCCACTTCCCCGCTGAACAGATTCAGATCGACATTGTCAATCCGGGCATCTTTGACACCGTGTTGTTTCAGCCATATAAGCCCACCCTGCTCAACAGCATAGGGAAGCAGTGAAAATATCAGCACCATCACTGCAAGCAAAGCAGCAGCAATGATCATGACAACACGTAACCGGGGTCTGGTCACGCTGCGTTTGATACTCTGCAATGTATCTGGTTAGCCATCATAACGAGTTATTCTGCCTTTACGAATAACTTCGGTCATCAACTTTCAGCCAGCTCTGCTGCACTGGCTTCACAAAAAAACAGGCCAGCAATGACGCCGGCCTGGAACACACAAGGTAGAAGATAAAATAGAGGGAGGGGAAGGTTATGCAGTTTGTGGCTGTCCAACACCTTCAGAAACTGTAGATTCTTCAGCCTGCAACTCTTCAATACGATAACTGGTTGGATCGGCCAGTAATGTCGTGACAAGTTTGTGGTTCATATCATGGCCGGTCAGTTCACCTTCAAATGCACCGACAATCGGATAACCTGAAAGCGACAGATCTCCCAGCGTATCGAGAATCTTGTGGCGCACACATTCATCCTCATAACGGAGTCCGCCTTCATTCACCACACGGTGGGAATCGAGCACAATGGCATTTTCCAGTGATCCGCCTAATGCCAGACCCGCTTTCTGCAAGGCTTCAACTTCATGCAAAAAACCGAATGTACGGGCACGTGAAATTTCACGCGTGTATGCCTGCCGGGAAAAATCCACCGAGACCTTGCGTTGACGCAGCAACGGGTGATCATAATCCAGCAAATAGGAAATCCTGAATCCGGCAGCAGGGTACAGGGCACAGCGTTTATTGCCCTCTTTCACTTCCACACGTTTAAGAATGCGCAACACTTTTTTAGCCACAGACTGCTCACGAATACCGGCACACTGAATCAGGAATACGAATGGTGCAGAGGAGCCGTCCATAATAGGTACCTCAGCACCGCTAACCTCAATGTTGGCATTATCGACACCGAGGCCTGCAAGCGCTGAAAGCAAATGTTCAACAGTTGAAATCTGTGCGTCACCCTTTCCGATCGTCGTGCACAAACGGGTATCCGTGACATATTCAGCCTTGGCTGGAAACCCGACACCCAGATCAGAGCGGAAAAAGGTGATGCCACTATTTTCATCCGCCGGATGCAGAATAAGTTCGATTTTACGGCCTGAATGTAATCCGATACCGCTACAGCGAATCGAATGATCCAGTGTTCTCTGTGCTATCATTGAATGCCTCCTTCCAATGGCTGGCAAAGCAAATAACTGACGCTCCGGTTTCAAAGTGGCCAGCGTTGCAAATCATTACCTGCTCCGTGATTCATGCAAGCCTGCAACGGGTTTTATTCCGGCCTCACTATAAACAGCGCGCAAGACTGCCACAAAAGACCATAAAAACAAAACGTCATATCTTTTCAATGGCATACATGCATCAAACACTTGCCGCCATGCTTTTGCCTTTTCCTTAAAAATGCGCCAAGAAACCCAGGATATCTGCGCAACCCACAGATGTGGTTACTCTGAAACAGTGCATCCTGCACTGATTCAGAGGCTCCTTAATCCGCCTGCCTGCGCAAAAAGGTCGGCACAGCATATTCATCATCATTAAACCCGGGCTGATCAAATGCCTGCGGCTGCATTTGCTGCTGGCCTGTGCGCATTGCAGGTTGCTTGGTCTGAAAGTTCTGCACCTCTGCAGCAACAACCGGCTTCAAGGTTGGCATGCGGGGGGTGGAAACGGGCTCCCGATCGACACTGGCAAGGCTCAATGCGGCCTCTCCGGAAAGGCCGGTAGCGACAACTGTGACCCGGATACTGTCATCAGCATCCTGATCATAAACCATACCGCAGATAATATTGGCATCCTCATCTGCCATATTATGGATAATCGAGACAGCCTCATCATATTCGGCCAGTGTCATATCCTCATTTCCGGTTACATTGACCAGGATTCCCTGTGCGCCGTGAATATCAATATCTTCAAGCAGCGGTGAAGAAATGGCTCGCTCCGCTGCTTCAATAGCACGGCTGTCGCCGGAGGCGAAACCGGAACCCATCATGGCCACACCGCGAGTTTCGCTCATCACCGCTTTCACATCAGCAAAATCCACATTCATATAACCGGTGTGTGTAATTAGCTCCGCAATACCACGCACCGCCTGCAGCAAGACATCATCCGCCTTGCGAAAAGCTTCCAGCATGCTGGTATTCTTGCCTACTGCACCGATCAGTTTCTGGTTCGGAATGGTAATCAACGTGTCGACATATTTGCGTAATTCGGCAATCCCTGCATCAGCCTGACGCATACGGCGCTTGCCTTCAAAACCGAATGGTTTGGTGACCACTGCCACCGTCAAAACCCCCATATCCCTTGCCACTTCAGCAATCACCGGCGCTGCTCCCGTACCCGTTCCACCACCCATGCCGGCAGTAATGAAAACCATGTCGGTATTCTGCATAAATTCGCTCAGCCGATCCTTTTCGGCCTCAGCTGCCTCCCGGCCAACCTGCGGATTAGCTCCGGCACCGAGCCCGCGTGTAATATCTGCACCCAGCTGCAATTTGCTATCGGCATGGTTACGTTCAATTGCCTGTGCATCGGTATTGGCGACAATGAACTCAACCCCGCGCAATTTCTGACTGATCATATTATTCAGTGCATTACCGCCGCCGCCACCTACGCCAATGACCTTGATCCGAGCCGCCTGTGCTGATGTATCTTCAAATGTAAATAAAGTTGCCATGTTATCCTCCTTGTTTCCCTTTGTGTGTTGTTGTGTGCCCTGTGTGTAGTGATTGTCCTGCCTGTGTTGATTGTTACCCTGTATCCCCGAACCAGCTTCGCATGCGCTTCCATACGCGCGAAAACATATTGTGATCTGTTGACTTGATATGTGGTGAACGTTGCCGATAGCGCTGGCCATACAGGATCAAGCCGACACCGGTCGCATACATAGGACTGGATACAACATCGGCAAGTCCGCCAACACCCTGTGGTCGACCCAGACGTACCGGCATGTCGAATATCTCCTCGGCCAGCTCAACCATACCATCCAGTAATGAAGAACCACCGGTCAACACCATGCCGGCAGCAGCCAGCTCCTGATAACCAGAGCGTTGCAATTCATCCTTAATCATCTCAAACAACTCTTCGACCCGAGGTTCGAGAATCTGTGCCATAACCTGCCGGGGCATCGGACGCGGTGCCCGCCCGCCAACACTGGGAATTTCAATCTGATCTTCAGGCGGCACCAGACTGGTCATGCAAGCACCATATTTTCTTTTCAGCTGATCGGCTTCGCGTGCCGATGTGCGCAACCCAATCACCAGGTCATTGGTCAGATGATCGCCACCGATTGGAATCACGTGCGTATGGCGGATTGAACCGTTCAGGAAGATCGCCATATCTGTAGTGCCACCACCGATATCAATCAGCACAACGCCGATATCCTTTTCATCCTGCATCAATACCGCTTCACTGGATGCAACCTGCTCCAATACCATATCGGTAACATCGAGATCGCAGCGATTGCAGCATTTGACAATATTCTGGGCTGACGACACAGCTCCAGTCACCACATGCACTTTCGCTTCCAGCCGCACACCGGACATACCGATCGGTTCGCGAATACCATCCTGGTTATCAATGATGTATTCCTGCGGCAGAATATGCAGCACCTTTTGATCGGCAGGTATATTCATTGCCCGTGCCGCATCAATGACTCTGTCTACATCTTCGCGAGTGACTTCATTGTTCTTGGTGGCCACCACACCATGGCTGTTATAACCACGGATATGAGAACCGGCGATACCGGTAAAGACGGACTGGATATCCACGCCCGCCATCAGTTCCGCCTCTTCCACAGCCAGCCGGATCGATTCCACCGTGCTCTCGATATTGACCACCACGCCCTTGCGTAAACCGCGCGAAGGGTGTGTGCCAATGCCGATCACATCCACTTTACCATCCGGGCCAGCCTCGGCTACAACGCAGGCAATTTTGCTTGTGCCAATATCGAGCCCTACCAGTACCTGATCATGTTTGGCCATCAGATAACCCCTCCATGCCCGGCCGGCCGGATAAACCAGCGGGATGGCAACCGTGCATCCACACGCCAATACCGATTGCGCCAGCGAGGCTGCTGTAATAAAGATTTGATGCGTTCTATCATGGAACCCTCATCACCCTGAGGAATCAGCCATGTAACTCCACGGGAGAAATAAATTTGCCAATACCGGTTACCGGCACGGATTTCACTTAAATCGGACATTTTTTGCGCATCATGCTGCGCCAGTGCGGCTATCATCTTCCTGGCAGCATTCAGTTTTTCTTCAGGTATACGCAGCAAAGGTAAATCCGGTGATTCGCCTTTTTTTATCAGACGGTAGATGTTGCCATGCCCGTCAAACAGGTGCAGACGGCTCTGTTCATCCTGCCACAAGGCAAC
>CAZWWF010000069.1:0-7079 GCA_964636805.1 uncultured Zetaproteobacteria bacterium | reverse complement strand
AAAACAAAAGATCCCTCCTACCCGGCTGCCATTTCAGTTTCTGCTGCTCAGTCATTTTACCTCCTAACAAGCGGATCGCTCTGGCTGATTCGCCATTGGTATTCTATATCAGGAACAACTGCAAGCAGGAAAGTAAAACCGTAAAACCTTTGCCCACAAATTAGCATGAACAGGCCTCATAAAAGCAGGTGTCTGGATATATCCCCACATTGGTATTCATATGCAAAAACCTTTGACTGTGCATTTTATTTTTTAGCAACTGCTGCTAGCTTGGCGCCCATCTTAAATCATTCCCCCCGAACGAATTTTAAACTAAAAGGATAGAAATATGAACGTTGATCAGCATTTGAAAGTTGCACAGTGGCACATCGAGCAGGCTCGTCTGCATGCAACCAACCAGCATAGCTGCGGTTGCCCGGTAAACGAGCACTACCAGAAAATCATTGATGAGGTCGAAGCCGGTTCAGTTGAAGAAGAACTGGTTTGCTCTACTGAATGATGCCAGACGATATGCAAATTTTTTCAGCTCATTACAAGTATATCTGACCTAGAGCTGTTTTGTGTCTGCATGTAGCATGCCTGAAAAAACCACAATTTGCATATCGATTACCCGAGTGTTACAATCAAGTAATATTCCGCCCGAATTAAAACGGGGTTAAACAAACCACCTCGAAGGAGATATAAAAATCATGAAAATCTTTACAGATCATAAACTCGCACTGGTTACAGGCTTTGTGCTGGCGGCGGTGTTTATCGGTATCGGCGCCTCAAACGGCAATATGCCAACCGTACACGAACTTGCTCGCTGGGGGCATTTTCTGGCCGGCATTACCTGGATCGGACTGTTGTACTATCTGAACTTCTGCCAGGTCCCTTCACTGGGTGGTGTTTCCGCTGAAACCAAGGCTGACCTGTTCAAGGAAAACAGCATTGTTCGCCGCGTATTATGGTGGTTCCGCTGGGGCGCAATGCTCACCCTGATCTTCGGCATCATGCTGTACATGGACATGATGAACGGTGGCGGATCCAGCGGCATGCCCGGCTGGGATATTCGCATCGGCGGCCTGTTCGGTCTTATCATGTGGTTCAATGTCTGGTTCATTATTTGGCCAGCGCAAAAGAAGGTTCTGGGTATTGTTGAAGCCACTGCTGAAGAAAAAGCATCAGTTGGCAAACGTGCACTGATTGCATCACGCACCAACACCATTCTGTCCATTCCAATGCTGCTGCTAATGGCTTCATCCGCACACTTCAGGTTATTCGGTTAAGGAACCTGACTTTTTCAGAGCAATCTAAGCAGTCATAATCGAAGCACTAAAGAGCCCCTGTCATTCAGGGGCTCTTTTTTACGCCTGATAAAATAGCACAGCTGTTTTTTTACCTGATGCGTTTCAATCCGAATATGCACAAGGTAAACTTTAGTGGTTACAATACATCAACAGCCCTGGCCGCCAATCTTGAACGCTCGCTGGCTTTCAGCGCAATATGGCCACCGTGTTCCCATCCGGCGAAAGCAGATACAGCCTGTGTCAATCCATTGGTATGGGCTGTCAGATAAGGCGTATCGATCTGGGCATTATTGCCAAGAATGATCAGTTTCGAATCCTCGCCCATTCGGGTGACCAGCGTTTTCATCTGATGCGGTGTCAGATTCTGAGCCTCATCGAGTATCAGCCATGTTTTGGTGAAGGTACGACCGCGCGCATAGGATAGTGCTGCGATCTCAATGCGGTTCTGACCGAGAATATCTGAAATATTCTGCGCTTCATCACCCAGCAGAATCGACAGATTATCGGTAATCGCACCCATCCACGGCTCCAGTTTTTCACGTTCGCTACCGGGCAAAAAACCGATATCCTGCCCCATCGGGACAGTTGCACGGGTGACCAGTATCTTTTCGTATAACCCCATATCCAGCGTCTGATGCAATCCGGCTGCCAGGGCTAGCAGCGTTTTTCCGGAACCGGCCTGGCCCATCATAGCCACCAGATCCAGATCAGCATCCATGAGCAGATTCATGGCCATATTCTGTTCCAGGTTACGCGCCTGGATACCCCATAATGCATGTCGCTCATGCCGGTAGGAGATGATATCCTGCAAATGTACCCGGCGCTGCTCATCAATCGCTGTGCAGCGCATCGCCACTTCACGCTCTCCCGGCAGGATAACGAATGAATTTATGAAAGGTAGCTCCATGTCATCCGGCCACGTCACCACAAAATGATTGCCGTGATCATGCTCGGGAACATCCATACCCATCGCCATGGTTTCCCATGTGGCATGATCTAGACGCACCTTGCCACTCGGCAGAACGGACAAATCGCTGACCACACGATCGGAGCGATAATCTTCCGTCTTCAAACCCAGCGCACGCGCCTTGATACGCAGATTAATATCTTTGGAAACCAGAATGACCTGGCGATCAGGGTATTCCTGCTGCACCGACAACGACACGGCGATAATCCGGTTATCACCACTGCCTTTGGCCAGAGCATCGGGTAAAATTTCCAGTGAACGATGATTCAGTTCAAAAAACAGCCGGCCCCCACCGGGCAACGGGCATCCTTTCGATAAATCATCGCATTCCATACTCAACTCATCGAGTTGTCGGGATGCCTCGCGCACATTCCGGGCCAATTCATCAAATCCTTTTTTTACCTTGTCCATCTCTTCAAGCACCACAATGGGAAGAATTACATCGTGCTCATCAAATCGTTGCAGTGAACTTGGATCATGGATGATCACATTGGTATCAAGGATATAAATTTTACGCTGCTGTTCGTCGGTCAAAATATTCTCCCCTTGAGTCGTATCTATTTATATAAAATGGACAATGCATATAATGCCACAAGCCTGAGACTTGTCATGCCTTCGATGAGGCTTGACAGCCCACATTCTCTCGGCATTATTCGCGTCGTTCGCGGGTATAGCTCAGTTGGTAGAGCGCGACCTTGCCAAGGTCGAGGTCACCGGTTCGAGCCCGGTTACCCGCTCCAGACAAATTAAAGGGGTCCTTGTGGCCCCTTTTTTTTCAGGCAAGCATGGTTACGGCAGGGTGGCTCAGTGGTACGGCGGAGGATTGCAAATCCTTTATTCGCGAGTTCGATTCTCGCCCCTGCCTCCAACCATGCGCCCCACCCGCACCAATTCTACATTCCCTCTCCGGTTTATTTTTTCATGTGCATCTCTAGGGTTCTGTTTATCCATTCCATGCACACCATGGAATCTGTGAAGATTGAAACGAGAGGTAATCAATGAAATCTATTCAAATAGCAGTATTGGCCGGATTGCTGACCATGGCTGGTTCGGCATATGCCCATGAAGGTCATGAGCATGGCGTATCATTTGAGACACCGAAAGACGGTGCGACGCTTGATCATACATTTAAAGTGGAAATGGAAGTCGAAGGCATGAAGGTGCACAAAGCCGGTGATCCGGTCGATGGCACGGGCCATTTCCATATTATCGTGGATGGCGATTGCGTAAAACAGGGTGTGGCCGTCGCCAAGGACTCCACCCATATGCATTACGGCAAGGGGCAAATAGAAACATTCATCTCCCTGAAATCGGGTACGCACACCCTGAGCCTGCAATTTGCTGATGGACACCACATCTCCTATGGCAAGGACTGGTGCAAAACGATTCACGTCACTGTGAAATAATCTATCCGTAAAATTCACCCGTCCTGTAGTGCTAACAGGACGGGTGAGTTATTCAGATCGATGTACCGGAAGCATCCTGATCAATCAGCCATTCGCTACCGGATATACGCGCTGCAGGTAATTGCTCGCCATTACGGATGCGTGAGATTGCATCGGTTTTACCCTTTCCTGCCACCATAATCAGACAGCGATGCGCCGCATCGAATACGCGATACCCCATACTGACACGTTCGGATGGCGGTTTGGGAGAATTGAATACCGGCACCGCCAGACGCGGATCATCCAGCGCCGGATTGTCGGGAAACAGGCTGGCCGTATGGCCATCTTCACCGATACCCAGCAACACCAGATCCATCTCCGGCGCGTCGGCCAGCAGCGCTGCATAGCGCTCTGCCGCAATCTCCGGCCCCAGTTCGGCATTCATGCGGTGAATGTGCGCCGACGGAATCGGCACATGGTTTAATAACGCTTCATCGGCCATATGATCATTGCGTTCGGCATCACCAACCGGCAAACAGCGCTCATCGCCAAACCAGATATGTACGTTCGGCCAGTCGATAGCCGCATCGCGCAGTAACTCATAACAGCGTTTCGGGGTCGTGCCGCCAGCCAATACCCAGTGAAATACACCGTGCGCGGAAATTGCTGCCGCCGCCGATTCTACCACGGCATTAGCGGCATACTGCGCAACGGCTTCTGCATCAGCACATGGATGGATATTCATCCTGTCAGCAACGCTATCAGTCATCAGCGGGTTTGATGGCATGGCCACCAAAACCGGCCCGCTGTGCATTCACAATCTTGCCGGCAAAGGCATCTTTCTGGCGACTGCGGAAACGCATCTGCAAGGCCAGCGTCATCACTGGCGTGGGGATGGCCAGATCAATCGCTTCCTTGGCTGTCCAGCGCCCTTCGCCGGAATCATCCATCCAGTCGGACAGGGATGAGAGGTCACCATCGGCCTCCAGCGCATCGCCGGTCAGATCCAGCAACCATGAACTGACCACCGAACCATGCTGCCAGACTCGGGCAATCTGATGCATATCCAGATCGAATTCCTCTTTGGCTTTCATCAGCTCAAAGCCTTCGGCAAAGGCCTGCATCATGCCGTATTCCATACCGTTATGAACCATCTTGACGAAATGACCGGAACCGATCGGCCCCATATGTCCCCAGCCCTTGCCATCATTCGAGGCCAGCGTGGTCAGTGCAGGTGCAATCAGATCAATGGCTGCTTTTTCGCCGCCGATCATCAGTGAATAACCGTTCTGCAATCCCCAGACACCTCCGGATGTGCCGCAATCGGCAAAATAGATACCCTTTTCCGCCAATTCAGCGCCACGGCGCTGACCCTCCTTATAATTGGAATTGCCGCCATCGATAATCAAATCACCAGCCTCGACGCCGGCCTCCAGTAATCCGGCAATCGTACCATCGACAAACTGGTGGGGAACCATCACCCAGATCACACGCGGCGTCGGCAGTTGTGCAATTACATCGTTTAAACTGCTTGCCGCTGATACACCTCCAAATTCGTCAGCCAGGACTTTGCCCGGTGCCGCATCCACATCAAAAGCGACCACTTCATGCTCGCCCTGCATCAGACGCTTTACCATATTGCCGCCCATACGGCCCAATCCAATCATTGCCAGTTTCATCATTCTTCTCCTTTTTTTGTTTAATCCAGATCGTCGGATGCCAGCCATTCCTGGGCATCGACGATGACATTATAACGCTCTCGCGCTGTATGCATGAGGCGACCGGCAAACTGAGGCCTGTCCATCAATACTTTGCAGAAATCACGTTTTTCCATGATATACAGGGCGCAGTAGGTCACCGCCCGCACCGATGCGCGGCGCTTTTTGGTCACCAGCAGGCTCAATTCGCCGAACACCTGACCATCGCTTAAGGTGGTGACGACCTCGCCTTCCTGATCAATGATATCCACGCTGCCCATCTCAATAATGAACAGCTCGCGTCCTTCATCACCGTATCTGGCAATTTCATCGCCGGCATTGAATACAGCCGGTTTGAGCATCATGGCAAAGGCGTGAAGCATGGTTTTGCCGCTCCCCTCAAACATCGGCACGCGCTCCAGCGCCTGCTGCGGCGTGCGCGCCAGCCAGCGCCGGTGATCGGGCGCGAGCAGATTAAATGCCGCTTTCGGCCCCCATGAGCCGAACGGATAATTGGGGAAGTCGCGTGCCTTTTCACTGCCCCATACATCGAGAATCGGTTGCACGATGCTCCAGGCTGTTTCCACCAAATCCGAGCGCGAAAATAGCGAGGGGTCACCGTGCATGCAATCGTACAACATGGTTTCATAACCCGTGCCCGGATGCGTGATAAACGCCTCATCATATTCGAAATTCATATTGACCTTGCGCATATGCATCGACGGTCCCGGCCGTTTGGCCAGAAAACGAATTTCAATGCCTTCATTAGGCTGGATACGGAAAATCAGCTGATTGGCTTCCAGCTGTCCGGAAGCCGGCGTACCCTTGAAGGTAAACTCCGGCGCACGGCGAAACTGCACGACAATCTCGGTGGACTTGGTACGCAGCGCCTTGCCGGAGCGCAAAAAGATCGGCACCCCGTGCCAGCGCCAGTTATCAATGCGTAACTTCACCGCTGCATAGGTTTCGGTATTGGAATGCGGATCAACCGCATGTTCTTGCCGATATGCCTTGGCTGGCGAACCATCGACATTAACACCTTCATCATACTGGCCGCGCACAGCATTATAACGTACCTCTTCCGGCTTCATAATCCGCACGGCACTGAGCAGTTTGAACTTTTCATTACGAATGGCTTCGGCCTCGAACGAGGTTGGCGGCTCCATGCACAAATAGGCCATCATCTGAAACAAATGATTCTGAATCATATCGCGAATCACACCGGACTGATCATAATAACCGCCCCGCCACTCCACCCCCACCTGTTCGGTGGCGGTAATCTGGATATGATCGATATGAGTACGATTCCACAGCGGCTCAAACATGCCGTTGGCGAAGCGGAATGCGAGCAGGTTCTGCACCGTTTCCTTGCCCAGATAATGGTCGATACGATACACCTGATCTTCGCGCCAGTAGGTAAGAATTTCCCGATTCAGCTTACGCGCTGATGCCAAGTCAGTACCGAACGGCTTTTCCACGATGATTCGTCGCCAGCTACCTTTGCCATCATTAAGTCCGACCTGTTCCAGGCCGGTAGAAATCATGCCAAACACGGAGGGCGGCGTAGCCATATAAAACAGAATATTACCACCGGTGTCATGACGCCCATCCAGCGCCTGAAGGAATTTCTTCAATTGCTGGAATGCATGTTCATCATCAAAACGGCCTTTCAGATAATGGATCCGATCGCAGAAATCCGCCCAGGCAGCATCGTCAAACTGCTCCTGACGTGAAAAAACAT
>CAZWWF010000068.1:0-7151 GCA_964636805.1 uncultured Zetaproteobacteria bacterium | reverse complement strand
CTGTATCGGTGAATGTTGATTGCATCCGTATCGGTGCCATACGTTTGTGTCTGGCTCTGATGCTGGGGTTATTGGTGGTGCCCGGGTATGTGGTTGCGCCTGTACTGTTTGCCAAAGCAGGCAGTATTTCACTGGCCGGTTCCCTGGCGGGCAGTGTTTTTCACCTGGCTAATATGGGGTTTCTTTTTCTGGCTGCAGCAGTTTCGGTATTCTGGTTAAGAATGCAGAAGTCAGGTATATCTGTGGGGAAGCTTCGGTGGTCGTTATTATTGTTGGTTATATTGTTCATTGCAGGTAATGAGTATGGTATTTCTCCTGTCATTGCAGATCTCAAAACACAGATCGGGTCCATGGACCAGCTTGCGAGTGACGATCCGCAGCGCAAACTGTTCGGCATATGGCATGGTATCAGCGCATTGCTCCATCTTTTTTCATCCTTGATGACTGTTGTGCTGGTCGGGCTTGGTGCTTCACGGCGCTGTAGCAACAGTACGGTTAAGGAATCATGTCCATCATAGCCGAATGGTTACAAAAGCGGCTGGCAGACACCGAACTGGTGATGTTGTTTTCGTCATTGCTGGTTATTTTTATTCTGCTTGTTTTAATTGGTCCGATTCTTGCGCCCGTGTTGCTGGGGATTGCGCTGGCCTATGTGCTGGACGGCATTGTTGATCTGCTGACACGCTGTAAACTCCCTCGTATGCTGGCCATTATCGTCACGGGTGGCGGAGCCATGCTGTTGCTGTTGTTTACACTGTTGGCCGTGCTGCCGTTGCTCACTGAGCAGATTGGTCGCCTGGTTTCGCATGCGCCGCAATATGTGCAGTCAATTCGGGAGATGCTGCAACAGTTGCAGACTAGTCATGCCGAATGGATCAATCCGAGCTACCTTCAGAAAATCATTGCTGCTATGGCAGTGAAACTGCAGGAGTGGGGCGGAGCGCTGCTGACGTTTTCCATTGCCTCGATACCGGGTATGATCACACTGCTTGTCTATGCCGTACTGGTGCCGGTGATGGTATTCTTTTTTCTCAAGGATAAGGAAGTCATCATCAACTGGGGACAACAGTTTTTACCCAGAGAACGTGCGTTGCTACATCGTGTATGGAACGAACTGGATACGCAGATTGGTAACTATATTCGCGGCAAATTCTGGGAAGCTTTACTGGTCGGTGTTGCCATGTGGTTGGTGTACTGGTGGATGGGGCAAGAATACGCACTATTGCTGGGCGTGCTTACCGGTATTTCAGTATGGATTCCGTTTGTCGGTGCTGCAGCGGTCACGTTTCCGGTAATCCTGTTGTCGTTTTTCCAATGGGGCTGGACGGATACGATGGCATACAGTGTACTGGCCTATGCGATTGTGCAGGCAGTCGATGCCAATGTGGTTGTGCCTTGGCTGTTTTCAGAGATTGTCAATTTGCATCCGATCGCAATTATTGTTGCGATTCTCGTATTTGGAAGCCTGTGGGGTATTATGGGTGTAATTATAGCGATTCCAATGGCTGCATTGGTCAAAAGTGTGGTTTCCATTGTGCTGGAAAGACGCTTTGATGATCAGAAATCAGGATAAATTGCAAGCACAGTGAGATTGTTTAGGCTGCGACGAATTTTGTACAACGATGATTAATAAATTGAATCACTGAGGATAACAAGATGAATGACAAAGCACCTGTGAAGGGTTCAGTAATGCCTGAGGGAAGCATCCCATCCCCGGGTGAGATGGATGAACTCAAACGTGATATGCGTTCTGCCCAGTGGACGCATTGGGCGCAGAACAACCAGAAACAGATTATTGCGGCAGTGATTGCACTGATTGTTATTCTGATTGCGGGAGGCTTGTGGCAGCAGCACAATAAATCGCAACGTGCAGCAGCGGCTACTTTGTATCAGCAGGCTGTGAACGAACAGGATGCGGGCAAGCAACAGACCCTGATGCAAAGCGTGGTCACACAGTTTGCATCGAGCAGCTATAGCGCTCTGGCCCAAATGCAGATGGCACGTCTGGATCCGGCTCATGCCGAAGCGCACCTGCAGGCCCTCATTGATCATCCGAAAGCCATGAAGGAATGGATTTGGCAGGCTCGCCTGGATTTGGCTGAGTTGAAGATCGAGCAGGGTGATAAAGTTGCTGCCAATGCGCTGCTGGAGCATGCAGTTGGTGATCAGTATCAACAGTTGCGCCATTATTTGATGGCCATGGCGAGTTCCGATGCTGCGGAAAAAGAAAAACATCTGCAAAAGGCACTGGATGCTGTCTCACAGGATAATGCTTTGAAAACCAGGATTGAAACATTGATGTCCCAGAAAAAATCCTGATGTTGAAACGTTATCCACTGATATTACGGGCCTGTTTTTTATCCCTGCTGTCGGGGTTGCTGGTTTTGTCCGGCTGTTCGACAGTTGCGGGGTTGTGGGCGGATAGCCCGGTCGAACAGACGGAGAGTAAGGCTGTTGTTGCTACGGCCTCCCCAACAGGGCAGATATCAGTGCTTTGGCGGAATAATGTTGACCAGCGGAAACCTGCTTCACCGCCCGGCTTCAGCTTACCGGCTGTCATGATGGACAATCAGGAAGAACTTGTGGTTGCCGGGGGGCAGGACAGGCGCGTTCGTATCTATCGGGCCAATGGCAGTGAAATAGGCAGAATTGGGCTAAAACATGCTTCTGAATCCGGTGCGCTGAAGCTGCCAAACGGACTGGTTGTTATCGGTGATGTGGGAGGTATCCTGTATGGGCTGGATATCGATAATGACCGTATCGTATGGCAGAAGCAACTTTCCGCCGCGCTGATCAGCAGACCCGTTGCTGCAGGTGACGGTTTTGTTATTCAGACCTCAAACAATCAGATTTACCGATTTACCGGGGACGGGAAAAAAGTGTGGAGTTATTCCCCCGGTCAGCTGGGCGGCCTTGGGATTCATTTGAATCCATCGCCGGTCACATACAAGCATCATATTTATGCTGTTTTCAGCAATGGCGATGTGGTTGCGTTGAACGCCGAAAACGGAAATTTTTTGTGGAAAAGGCAATTACTGCTAAGCAATAATGCTGCGGTAATGAGTGAAATAAAAATACCAACGGCAACACCGCTTATTGTTCCTGCTGCTCAATCCGGTCGGGGTGAAGATGTAATCATTGTTCCTGTTTTCCAGGGTAAACTCATTTTTCTGTCTTTGCAGGATGGTAGTACACTCAGTACCCGTAATCTGTCCCTGAAATCAAAACCGCTGTTAATTGGAGACACTGTATTTATCGCAGATGCAACAGGTGCCGTGAGAGCACTGGAGACTTCCGGCGCTGAAACACTGTGGAAGAAGCATATCTCCGATGGTGTATTGACCGGACCTGTATTATGGAAGGGCAGTTTATGGGTTGCAGATGATCAGGCGCGTGTGTTTCGCCTGAATCAGAGCGGAACCGTGCTGGCCAGCATAAAGCTGGATGGTCGAATTGATCGTGCCCCGGTTGCCGCCAGTGGCGGTGTTCTGGTGCGCAACAATCTCGGCACGCTTTATATGCTGCGCTGAATTCATAATGGCTGTTTTCAGGAACCCTCTTTGTCAGAATCTATAAATCATTATCACGCCGCAAGATTGCCGGTTATTGCTATTGTGGGTCGCCCTAATGTTGGCAAATCGACCCTGTTTAATCGTATCGTTGGCAAACGTAAGGCTATTGTCGGTGACCGTCCCGGTGTTACCGTAGACAGGTTGGAAAACGAGTGCCGGATCGGCGAACGGGATGTGGTGTTGGTCGATACCGGTGGCATTGGTGAGGGTACCCACGATGTTATGCAGCCTGCTATTGATTTACAGGTAGAAGCCGCCCTGGAAATTGCCGATGTTGTACTGTTTGTGGTTGATGCACAGGCCGGAGCTACACCGATAGATGCTGTCATCGCCGACAAATTACGCAAACACCACATTCCACTGCTGCTTGTGGCCAACAAGGCAGAGAAGCCGGGTAGCGAGATAGAGTTTTTCAGCCTGGGTCTTGGTGACCCGATTGCTGTTTCCGCTGCCCATGGCGAGGGCGTACGTGATTTTATTACTACGCTGGAAAGCCTGATTCCGGAGCGGGCTGACGAACCGCTCGGGGATGTGCAGCAGGCTATTGCATCGATTGCTGTGATTGGCCGGCCGAATGTCGGTAAATCAACGCTTATCAATGCATGGTTAAGAAAACAACGCATGGTGGTCAGTGATATTGCCGGTACTACCCGCGATGCCATTGATAGCAGTATGCCATACAAAGACGGGTTTATCCGTCTGGTGGATACTGCCGGTCAGCGTAAGCATGGCCGTATCAATGATATCATTGAATTCGTTGCGCGTGTGAAAGCGGTACAGGCATTCCGGCGTTCTGATGTGGCGGTGATGCTGCTTGATGGTGGCGAAGGCATTGTAGAACAGGATATGCGCCTGATGCAACTGGCTCTGGACGAGGGTTGTGCGCTGATTGTTGCTGTCAATAAACTGGACTTGCTCAATGAAGATCAATGGAAATATTACGCTGAACGCCTTGATTTCAGGATGCGGGGTATGTCTGATATCCCTGTCTTTCGTATTACAGCGAAAAGCGGCAAGGGTATAAAACGTTTGCTTGATGAGGCGGTCAAGGCGGCTCGTCGCAACAGCTTCGAGCTAACAACCGGAGCGCTCAATCGCTGGTTGGCGGATGTTCAGCAGGCTCAGCACCCTCCCAGTGATCATGGTGCGGTTGTGCGATTAAAATATGCTTCCCAGGTTTCCACCCGTCCGCCTGCCATCAAAATTTTCTGCAATCGTCCCAAGGGCCTGAAAACCAGTTATAAGCGTTACCTGGAACAGTCGTTCCGGACAAGTTTTGATTTGACCGGTGTACCTGTCCGTTTTTCGTTTACGGCTGGTAAAAACCCGTATAAGTCCTGAATGCGCAGTTTTGAAGAAACGCGTGAGATAGCTTGTCCGGCCTCGGACATGTTTGATATTGTGATGGATATCGAAGCCTATCCGACTTTTTTACCATGGGTGGCAGATGCGACGGTTTTGCACCAGCAAGCCGGAGAGCTCCGTGCGGAACTGGTCGCTGATCTGGCCGGGTCACGTCACAGTTTTCAAACTGTCGATCGCTTTATCACGAATAAGCTTATTGAAGTCCGGTTGCTGGAAGGGCCATTTCGTTTTCTGGAAAGCGTGTGGACATTTGAAGCCATCGGGCCAGACCGTTGCACTGTGCATTTCTCGATTGAGTTTGAATTTCGCAGTATGATGCTGGATATGGTTGCCAGCCCGATTTTTGCTACTGCCTGCAAATCCATGGTGCAGTCTTTTGAACAGCGGGCGCTGGCGTTGAGGAGGGCATCATGCATATAAGCGTGGTTTATGCGTTGCCAAATGAACAGTTTTTTGAGGAACTGGATGTCGCAGCAGGTACGACGGCCGAGGAAGCTGTACATATGAGTGGCATGAGTGATAAACACCCCGAAATCGACTTATCTGTGAACAAGCTGGGTATTTTTGCCAAACTGGTTAAGGGTGATCAGGTCTTGCGTGATGGTGACAGGGTGGAAATTTATCGCTCTCTGCCACGCAAACCCCGGGATGCACATGCTGTGGATGATAAGAAAGCACGTATTCGAGCCAGGAAAGAACAGCGGTCGAAACAAAACGCCTGACAGGCGACAGGTGTTCGAGGCCGATCCTGAATAAATGCGGTCAGCTCCTGTTCAGAACACAAAGAAAAACGTCTTTTCCATTGTTTATGATATCAGGCGTTTGCGGGATCGGTTTTGGTGATCCGACCATGTGCTGCACGGATACGTTGAGTTTTTCAGAACATTCCAGGATTTCTGCTTGCGATTTTCCGGCAGGATTTTACCATCACTGCTGTTTTCAGGAGGGGTCATGACAGTTTCAGAAGTAATTGATGCAATCAGGGCGGGAAAAAGTCTGGCTGGAGAAAACCTGTCCGGTCTGGATTTTTCCAATCAGGATTTGAGAGGCGCTGATTTTTCGGGAGCCGATCTGAGCAATTGTGTGTTCGACGGGGCTGATCTTTCCGATGCCAATCTTTGCGATGCCAAACTCGAGGGTACCTCCATGGTGGGTATCGAGCAGGCAGGCATGCGCATTGATCTGAATCGTTTGCTGTCCCGGATTCGAAGTGGCTGGAGTCTGACCGGAGTGAACCTGTCCGGTCTGGATTTGTCCGGTCAGGATTTAAGAAATGCCAAACTTCGTTTTGCCAATCTCAAAGGTTGTAATCTGCAAGGTGCGGATTTGCGCGGTGCAGTGTTGAACGAAGCCGACTTGTCCTATGCCAATCTTCGGGATGCTGATTTTCGGGGGGCCAGCCTGAAACGTGCCAATTTGACCCGCTCTGACCGGACCGGCGCAAAATTTCGTATGTGGGCGATGAAAAAAGCATTCATTGCCGGAGAAACCGCTTATCGCTCCTGAATGCGGTTAAATTTGTTTTCTTTTGTGTTTCGTGGACAAACACATGCATTTTTCTTTTTCTTTCTTTGCCTGAATGGATAGGTAGCGCTAGTGTGCGCGGCCTTTTTACAGCTTTATAACGGAGGTAGATAGCGATGTTACCACGCACACACTGTGGAGATTTCAGATCCATGCACATCGGGCAGCAGGTGCGTCTGAATGGCTGGGTTCAGACCAATCGGGATCATGGTGGTGTTATCTTTCTGGATGTGCGCGATCGTTCCGGACTGGTACAGATTGTGGCACATCCGGATACGTCTGATTTGCACAAGCTGGCGCATTCAATGCGACAGCAGGATGTCATCGAGGTGGTGGGTGAGGTGATTGCCCGCTCGGAAGAAACTATCAATGAAAAACTTCCGACCGGTGAAATTGAAATAAAAGCATCGGAAATTACCGTACTCAACCGTTCTGAAACACCGCCATTTATGGTTGAGGATGATTGTGATACATCTGAACAGATCAGACTTGAATATCGTTATCTCGATCTTCGCCGCCCTAAAATGCAGTCATTTATGCAACTGCGTCATCGTGTTACCCATGCCGCCCGTAACTACCTCGACAGCCAGCAGTTTCTTGAAATTGAAACCCCGATTCTGAACAAATCCACACCTGAAGGTGCGAGGGATTATCTGGTTCCATCAAGGGTATATCCCGGTTCATTTTATG
>CAZWWF010000067.1:5376-7286 GCA_964636805.1 uncultured Zetaproteobacteria bacterium | reverse complement strand
CGACCATTCAGATCCCTGCGAATCGTACTCACCGCATCCATAACATAGCCCAGTTCCCTAGATGGATCATCCAGAACAGGTATTTTTTCAACATCGGCACGGCAGGTGACCGGATCAGAGAATTTTGGGCCTTCGCCGGCACCAAAACTCAAGTCCATCCCCATCGCTTCCGGCACCACCAGTATATCGGAAAACAGGATAGCCGCATCGGCATTGAGAATGTCGATCGGCTGCAAGGTCACTTCGGAACACAGCTCAGGTGAACGGCACAGATTCAGGAAACCGCCGGCTTTCTCGCGTGTCGCACGATACTCAGGCAGATAACGCCCCGCCTGACGCATCATCCATACGGGTGTGCGCTCCACATCCTCTCTAAGACATGCGCGCAAAAACAGATCATTCTTCAATTCAGTCATTTATATCATCCTTTTTAACCACGAAAATCATGAAGATCACGAAGAAACCCATGATGTCAATCTTCGTGCTTCGTGGCAGTAGCTTTTGGTTGTTACATTAACATGGAATAAGGCCATGCAAGCGCATTAATCCCAGATATAGCCTTCGGTCGGTGAAGAAGCACTGGCGAAGGCGCGTTTGGGCATACGACCGGCCAGATACGCTGTACGCCCTCCCCTGACTGCATCTCGCATAGCCTGCGCCATCAGGCATTCATCTTTCGCTTCTGCAATGGCCGTATTGATCAACACCGCATCAGCACCCAGTTCCATTGCCTTGGCAGCATCTGAGGCTGTACCGATACCGGCATCAACCACAATGGGAACATTAGCCCGCTGCTTAATCACGCGAATATTAAACGGATTTGCCAACCCTCTGCCAGATCCGATCGGATTTCCCAGTGGCATCACGGCAGCGCAACCGATGTTTTCCAGCTGACGCGCAACAATCGGGTCGTCATTGGTATATGCCATCACTTCAAAACCTTCGGCAACCAGTGTCTCAGCCGCTTTGATGGTTTCAACGACATTGGGATACAGTGTTTCAGTATCACCGAGCACTTCCAGCTTGACCAGATTCCAGCCACCGGCCTCGCGCGCCAGCCTGAGTGTACGCACCGCATCATCGGCATTAAAGCAGCCGGCTGTATTCGGCAAAATGGTATATTTCTTCGGATCAATATAATCGAGCAGATTTTCCTTGCCCGGATCCGTGATATTCACACGCCGAATAGCAACAGTAATCATCTCCGCCTCCGATGCTTCGGTAGCGTTTCTCGTGGTCTGGAAATCCTTATATTTCCCTGAACCGACAATCAGGCGCGACGTAAATTCATGCGTGCCCACTTTTAAAATATCCAACATCGTTTTCCTCAAATCTTTTATTATCAATTTCATAAATAGCCAAAAATGGCCTGCCATAATTCATCAGGACAGATGAATTAGACGGTTATGCTGCCGACAGGAGAGCGAACTGATATTTGTCAGGATGACAATAAATCAACATCTCCTTAGCCCCCGCCAATCATATGTACCAGCTCAATGCGATCATCTTCCTGCAAACACGTCGCATGATATTGACTTTTAGGCACCACTTCGAGATTTCGTTCAATAGCAATCATCCGTTGCTCTAGACCCAGTTCCGCAACCAGCTCTTCCAGAGTCTGTGCAGAAACAAAACATTGTTCTCCATTCAATTGAATACTGATACCGTCAGACATAAACCCTCAAAAAAGTCGCATTTTATAAGTTAATGTGTTATTTCTTACAAAATACAGGCTGTTTTCAGCCATTTTAGAACTATATCCGGATTGACCGCATATACCTGTGCTGTAGTGTGAGGCACATGCTAGCAGCAAGCGACTCTGCACCCAACACTCAGCCTCAAGCGGCTATGCCTGTACCTGTGCCGGGAAACTGGCATGGCGTTTCTGACGGTATGGCAAGAGCAATGGA
>CAZWWF010000067.1:0-5276 GCA_964636805.1 uncultured Zetaproteobacteria bacterium | reverse complement strand
ACTGAACTGACCGAGCTGAAGTCACATTGGAAGATGGAGAACGCAGTATGACAACATCACGTATTCTTGTCTTGCATGGCCCAAATCTGAATATGCTTGGCACACGCGAGCCCGACCATTATGGCAGCCAGTCACTTACCGATATCACTGAAAAAATGATTGCACTTGGTAATTCGCTGGGTCTGGAAATTACCAGCTTTCAAAGTAACCATGAAGGTGAACTGGTGGATCGAATTCAACAGGCTGCATCAGAACATATCGACGGGATTGTCATTAATCCGGCCGCTTACACCCATACCAGCATCGCCATACGCGATGCCATGCTGGCAATAAATATCCCGTTTATTGAAGTGCACTTATCCAATATTCACAGCCGTGAGGAGTTCCGGCATCACTCTATGTTAGCTGATGCTGCTACCGGTGTTGTCGCAGGTTTCGGGGCCACCTCGTATTTACTAGCCCTCAGGGGGCTTGCCGAGTTTTTACATCAACCACAACAAACAACAGAAAATCATACAGGAGTATAACGTGGACATTACGCAAATTCGTAAACTGATTAAGCTGATACAAAGCTCGGATGTTACTGAAATAGAAGTCACACAAGGAGACCAGACCGTTCGCATTTCCCGTCAGAATACAGCTGTGCCTGTAGCTCCACCTGTCGCTGCAGATTATTCCCCTCCGGCAGCTCCGAGCGCCGCGCCGGTCACTCTCGCCGCCCCGCCTGCTGAAACGAGTAATAATGAAGAGCATCAGGTCACCTCTCCAATGGTTGGAACTTTTTATACCGCACCCAGCCCCGATGCAGAAGCATTTGTCAGTATCGGGCAGAAAGTCCAGAAAGGTGAAACCCTGTGCATTATTGAAGCGATGAAAATGATGAATGAAATAGAAGCGGAATACAGCGGTGTGGTTGAGGCAATTCTGGTTGAAAATGCGACGCCAGTCGAATATGGCCAGCCTATCTTTGTCATCACGCCGCTAGCGTGACCGGGGATTCCATGTTTCATAAAATCCTTATTGCCAATCGCGGTGAAATTGCTGTCCGCATTATCCGTGCCTGTAAAGAACTGGGCATTCTGTCCGTCGCGGTCTATTCGGAAGCCGACCGCGACTCCATGCATGCAAGGCTCGCAGATGAATCTGTTTGTATTGGTCCTGCTGCAAGCGCCAAGTCCTATCTGAATATAGCCGCACTCATGGCTGCTGCGGAACTGACTGATGCTGAAGCCATCCATCCGGGCTTCGGGTTTCTGGCTGAAAACGCAGAATTTGCCGATATTGTTATCGAATCCGGACTGGTATGGATTGGGCCTACACCTGAGTCCATGCGTATTATGGGCGATAAAGTTACCGCCAAGAAGAAGATGGAGATTGCCGGCGTACCGCTGGTGCCAGGTTCCGATGGTGCGGTAGAAACGATTGAAGAGGCAAAAGCGGTTGTCAAAAAGTCGGGCTTCCCGATTATTATCAAGGCATCTGCCGGTGGTGGCGGACGCGGTATGAAAATCGTGCATTCAGAAGCATCGCTGGCCAACGCATTCTCCATGTGTAAAACGGAAGCAGGAGCTGCCTTTGGTGATGAAACCGTATTCATCGAGAAGTTTCTTGAAGAGCCCCGACACATCGAAGTGCAGGTACTCGGCGATACCCATGGCAATCTCATTCATCTGTTTGAACGCGAATGTTCCATGCAACGCAATAACCAGAAAGTGCTTGAAGAAGCGCCCAGCCCCTACCTGGATTCTAAAACACGTGAAAAAATATGTGCCGCCGGACTGGCTGCTGCAAGAGCTGTGAATTACGTCGGCGCTGGCACGATTGAATTCCTCATGAATTCAGATAAGTCTTTTTATTTCATGGAGATGAACACCCGTATTCAAGTAGAACATCCGGTTACCGAATGGATTACCGGTGTCGATCTGATTGAATGGCAGATACGTGTCGCTGCCGGTGACAAACTCGATTTCACTCAGGACAATATCAAAATCAAGGGTCACGCCATTGAGTGCCGCATTAACGCGGAGCACCCGTTCAAATTCACACCTTCACCGGGAACAGTGGAGCTGTATCATGCACCGGGTGGACGCAGTGTCCGGGTCGATTCACACCTTTATACCGGTTATAAAATCCCGCCCCACTACGATTCGATGATCGGTAAAATTATTACCCATGCCAGGGATCGCAAGAAATGCATCCGACGCATGCAACGGGCTATGGATGAACTGGTTATCCTCGGCGTCACCACAAATCAGGAACTGCATCAGCGCCTGTTGGCCAACCCCGGTTTCCAGAAAGCCGACTTCAACATTCATTTTCTGGAGAAATGGCTGCGCCAGATGCGTTTGTAGGAAGAAAGTGAGGGGGAGCAAGGGTTCAGAAGCCCCCCCTCACGTCTTACTCCATACTCACATTCAAACCCCTGAATATTGTGCATGCACTTCTCTGGCATGCATATTTGGCAGTTTATTCAGTGCTGCAATCAATGCCTTGGCAGATGCAACAACAATATCGGTATCCGAACCCTGGCCGTTGACAATGCGGTCACCATCCTGCAACCGAACAGTGACTTCGCCCTGGGCATCAGTACCGGCGGTGATGGCATTGACAGCATACAGCAGCAATTTGCCGTTTGGCTCAACCAGTGATTTGATCGCCTTGAAGGCAGCATCAACCGGGCCATCGCCTTCAGCAGATGCTTTCAATGTTTCACCTTCAATGTCCAGCTCTACCGCAGCTACAGGCACATCATTGGTACCTGATGCCGCATGCAAACTGACGAGTTTGACGCGTTCAGCATCAATATCGTCATCATCTGACAGCAACGCCATCAGATCTTCATCGAAAATTTCTTTCTTCTTGTCAGCCAGCATCTTGAAACGATCGAATACCGCGACCAACCGTTCGTCATCCAGTTCAATGCCGAGTTCAATATATCTCGCCTTCAGCGCCGCACGCCCGGAATGCTTGCCCAGTACCATTCGGTTGGTACGCCATCCTACCGACTCCGGTGTCATAATCTCATAGGTTTTCTGGTGTTTTAACATGCCATCCTGATGAATACCGGATTCATGCGCAAAAGCATTGGCACCAACAATGGCTTTATTGGCCTGAATCGGCATGCCGGTAATACCACTGACCAGTTTTGAAGTCGGTACGATTTTCGTTGTATCAATGCCCATGTCGATATGATAACGATCCGAACGGGTTTTCATGATCATCACTATCTCTTCGAGGGATGCATTGCCGGCCCGTTCACCCAGCCCGTTCATGGTGCATTCAACCTGACGTGCTCCGTTTTCTACAGCAGCCAGCGAATTGGCCACAGCCAGACCAAGATCATTATGACAATGTACCGAGAAAACAGCCTGATCAGAATTCGGCACCCGCTCAATCAGGGTACGAATGCGATAGCCAAACTCATCCGGTGTCATATAACCCACCGTATCCGGGATATTAATGACGCCAGCACCTGCAGCAATAACGGATTCAACAATGCGGCAGAGAAAACCAATTTCGGAACGACCGGCATCTTCGGCAGAAAATTCAACCTCGGGTACCAGCGAACGTGCTTGCTTCACTGCTGCCACAGCCCGTTCCACCACCTGCTCCGGTGTCATGCGCAACTTGGCCTCCATATGAATCGGACTGGTTGCAATAAACGTGTGAATACGGCCGCGATCTCCGGCCGGTTTTACCGCTGCTCCCGCCCGTTCGATATCACCCGATGCGGCGCGTGCCAGACCGGCAACAACCGGCCCCTTCACCTCGGATGCAATGCGGTGCACCGCCTCAAAGTCACCCGGTGATGCAACAGGAAAACCGGCTTCAATGATATCCACGCCGAGCGCCGCCAGCGCATGCGCCACGCGCATTTTCTCTTCGATATTCATCGAACAACCGGGCGACTGTTCACCGTCACGCAGGGTTGTATCAAAAATATACAAACGATCAGACATCATTCTCTCCTGTTCTTTTTTGGTGCAGTGGCACACCGGGTTGCAAAAATAAAAAACCTGCAGAAACAAAAAAGGCCGCGTAAACGCGGCCTGTACATCATCAGCTGAAACAGTTCAGCAGACGCACAAGCCCATTCGAAGTAGCAGATACTTCGTTGTAGCATTCAGAGTCTCGAACCGGATATTCATTGGGCGCATTATGACCCCCGAAATATGCAAAGGTCAACAATGATAACTTTTTACAACGTCATCAACATTCATGCCACATCGTCATGATTGCCGGATGCAGACGTATGTTTTTTTCGCTGACGTCTTTTAAGCCGGTACTGCGATAATTTCCATTTCTGCCACAGACTCAACATCGGACCATGCATACAGTAGGCGAACATGACGGTGAACGGCATCCGATATGGATCGATGGCCAAAAAGCCAATAACGACAACCATGATAATCAGCACACCGGATGAACGCCGTTTCTTCAGATCCACATCCTTGCCTGAAATAAACCGGACATTACTGACCATCAACCATGAGAGAAATACCGAAAGCCCCAACCATAACCACGGCCATGGTTCCGCATGCAGGTCAACATGATACAACACCGCAGTGGCAATAAAGAGTGCCGCCCCCGGTGTCGGAAGTCCCTGAAAATAGCGTTTATCCTGCTCGGCAAGCTTCACATTGAAGCGGGCCAGTCTGAGTGCTGCACAGGCGACGACAAAGAAGGCGCCCAACCATGCCAATCTGTGAAAATCAGAGCCGAGATTAATCAGCGCCCATAAATACACCAATACAGCAGGTGCAATGCCAAACGACAGCATATCGCATAATGAATCGTATTCGGCACCGAATTCAGTTTCAGCATGCAGCAGACGGGCTACCCGCCCATCCAGCATATCAAACACAGCAGCGGCCAGAATTGCCCAGGCGGCCAGTTCAAAATTACCCTGAATGGATGCAACCAGTGAATAGAAACCGGAAAACAGGCCCATGGTAGTGAACAGGCTGGGCAGCACATACACCCCCCGCTTGCCTACTGCCGCTTTAAGCTTCGGCATGAGTACTCTCCTCGCTACCATCTTTATTTTCAGGCTTTCGTGCAATAACCGTCGATCCGGCAGTAACCATATCACCTACTTTTACATGCAGTTCATAATCAGCGGGAATTTCACAATTAACACGTGACCCAAAACGAATCATACCAATCCGTTGTCCGGCCGCGACTTTATCGCCAACTTCAACATAGGAAACAATGCGGCGGGCTACCAGGCCGGAAATCTGGGTAAAGGCGATTTTATCGCCATTGTCACATGTCAT
>CAZWWF010000066.1:0-7541 GCA_964636805.1 uncultured Zetaproteobacteria bacterium | reverse complement strand
CCCCGGCATGATGACATTGATGAGTGCCTGTGATGGAAAGCTGGTGCCTGTGATCAGCGATAGTGCGAATGTGGGAGTGATCAAAAACATCGGGCGTTTTGGATAAGGGGTTACTGCACCTGTGCGTGTAGCATGCATTCAGATGTGTTCCGGCACAGATCGGGATGCCAACCTTGCAACGGCTGAAGGTCTGCTGACCCAAGCTGCCGGGCAAGGTGTTGAGCTGGCACTGCTGCCTGAGAATTTCAGTTTTATGGGTGGCAGTGATACAGAGAAAAAACAGCTTGCCGAAGACCAGAATCATTCCGCGACACTTCGTTTCCTTACCGGGCAGGCTGCAACACATCAGATGGCTATTATCGGTGGTACATTGTTGCTGAAAGGCGAGACTGGCCGAATTCGCAATGCCAGTCCGGTATGTGATGCACGAGGCCGGCTTTTGACGATTTACGATAAAATCCATTTATTCGATATGGATTATGAGGATGAGTCCTACTGTGAATCGGCTTTGATCGAGGCAGGTCTCAGGCCCGCTACCGTTTCAGTTGGTTCATTCAGAATAGGGTTGAGCATATGTTATGATCTGCGTTTCCCAGAGCTTTTCCGAATTTATGCCGATGACAGCTGTGACGTGTTGTGCAATGTTGCAGCTTTTACTGCTGCGACAGGACGGATGCATTGGAAGACTTTACTCAAAGCCAGAGCGATTGAGAATCAGACCTATGTACTGGCATCCGCACAATGGGGCAGGCATCCGGACGGGCGGGAAACCTGGGGGCATAGCATGATCATTGACCCGTGGGGAGAGGTGCTGGTTGAGTTGCCGGAAGGGGACGGTGTTGTGCTCGCGGGGCTGTCGAAAAAAAGATTGCATCAGGTGCGTGAATCGCTACCTTCCTTGCAGCACCGCAAGCTGTGATTATTATATGGATTCGCTTTTCGATGATGGCTTGAATATTCATTTTTCTATGGTTGATTTTCTCAACCCTTTGCAAATAAAAGGTTTGTAAACCCTATCCACAGAGGCTGTGGATAACTTGGTGGATAAAACTTTATGTTTTCATGCCTGGTATATCAGTAGAAGCACAACAAGATGTGTGCATAAAATATAAGCTGCATATAAATACATTTATAAACAAATATTTACATCATTTATTTAATGTTTAATATAGGAAAGTGGGCTAATTCTTAAAGAAGTTTAATATGTATATGGCTGCGGTGGATAATTCCTGTTATTTCAATGTTTTCAACTGTCTCAGCGCTTCAAATGTCACAATTGAGCATGCCGAAGAAAGGTTCAGGGAGCGCACAGGTGCATCGCTACGCATAGGGATGGTGAGTGCTTGGAGGCTGGCCAGTATGTCAGCACTGAGTCCACGTGTTTCCGGACCGAAAACCAGCACGTCTCCACAGGCAAATGTTGCATCCCAATAACTGGTCTTGACCTTGGAACTCAAGCCGAACCAGTTGCGATTTCCACCAATCGACAGGCGTACTGCCTGCCAGTTTTCATGCTGCTGAACATCGAGATATTGCCAGTAATCCAGTCCGGCACGTTTCAACTGTTTGTCGGTGATTTCAAATCCCAGCGGATGAACCAGATGCAACTTGCATCCCGTACAGGCGCATAGTCGGGCGATGTTCCCCGTGTTCGGAGGGATCTCCGGTTCGACAAGAACGATATGCAGTGGGATTGTCATGCGCTGCAAGCTCAGGCAGATCTATACCCAATGCAATAGTGAGGCACAGAATAAACCGGGATATCAGGCAGGCCTTTCAAGTTCGATATTTCCCCTTTACCATACATTGCTGTTGCAGATGAGCACACTGATAAGGGTATTGTTGCCGTCCGATTCATCTATCCAGATGCATTATGGCAGGGCGTCCATAGCCTGTACGGAAGCATTGAAGTTTATTAGTGAGGAAATAAAAAAGGCAGGGGTTTAACCCCTGCCTTTTGAAGCTGTTATCCCGGTAAGGTCAGTCCAGGTGCTCGTCGATGAATTCTATAAGTTTGGCTTTGTTGACAGCGCCAACCTTGGTGCCCTGAACATTGCCGTTATTAAACAGCATCAGGGTAGGGATACCGCGGACACCATATTTGCCCGGTGTGTTCGGATTATCATCGATATTGATTTTAGCAACGGTGACCTGCCCTTGCTTCTCAGCGGCCACTTCGTCCAGAATCGGGGCGATTTGTTTGCACGGGCCGCACCAGGGGGCCCAGAAATCAACAACAATAGGGCCGGAAGCCTTTAATACATCGGCATCGAAGCTTTCGTCGCTAACATGGATAATTAAGTCTGAAGACATCTGTTTTCCTCGTTTGTTAGTAAGTAATAAACGAAACGTTAGTCCGGAGGGGTAAAAGCGTCAACTATGTCAGATCAACAGTTATTAATCCGGATGATTCGCCAACACATTGTTGAGGCTGGTGGATATCTGCCTTTCGATGCTTTTATGCAAGCAGCATTATATGAACCGGAACTCGGTTATTATGAAACAAAAACTGTATTCGGAGAGAAGGGCGATTTTGTGACCGCTTCGGAACTCGGGCCGTGGTCAACACTGGCCATGGCCGACCTAGTTCTCAATGGCTGGCAGCAGATGGGCGAGCCGACCCGCTGGACGCTGATTGAACAGGGCTCCGGTTCGGGCCTGCAACTGGCCGCATTGCTGGATATTCTTGTGCAATTACCCATGCAGCCGCCAGCCACAGTGATTTCAGTGGAACACTGCGCGCCGTTGCGAGAACGACAGGAAAAACTGTACGCAGAACGACAACTGGATGTCACGCTGGTTGATTCTCTGGAAAAAGTACAGGAATCACAACATGTGATCTACTACAGCAACGAATTACCAGATGCCTTTCCGGTTTCATGTTTTCATTATCGACAGGGAATATTTTATGAGCGGGGGGTCGGCCTGAACGAGTCCGGTTTCTGCTGGACTGATGCGGCTGAGCCAATGCAGCAAGCGCCTGCTATTGCGCCTGAACTGATCGCTGCCTGGCCGGATGATTATATTTCTGAACACAATCCGGCTCTGGCTGACTGGCAGACCGAGCTAGCCCGGATTATTCAAAGCGGTTTTGTATTTACTGTCGATTATGGTTATTCGCAGCAGGAATATTATCGGCAGGCACGTGTCGAAGGCACATTGCTGGCACATGTCGAACAAACGGCCAGTGAAGATGTACTCAGTGAGCCCGGTAGCCGTGATATTACCGCCCATGTTGATTTTACTGCGCTGATCAGGGCCGGTGAACAGGCAGGACTGAAACCGCAGCTGTGGATGTCACAGGGCGGCTGGCTGGCGCAATCGCCGTCGGTGCAATCATTGCTTCAGTCACTCGCTGCACAGAACGATGCCATCAGCATGCACTTGCTGGCCCATGCCAAGCGTATGATGATGCCATTCGGCATGGGAGAAGTGTTCAAACTGCTGATACAGTCAAAAGGGATTGATGCTGTAAAACCGGATTACCTGACCCGGTTTGATCATCTTGGCACGCTGTGACTGCCGGAGTATCAACTTTTACGGATGTAAAAACAGGTGTGGCCGAAAAAATTCTTCCTGGCGGAGAATGCATCGTCCGGGTTGATGGGAAATCGATTCTGGTGGCCAATGCTGTACCCGCCGATGTTTTGAAGCTGAATATACAGGGCAAACGGCGCGGTGTTTTGCGTGCCGATATAATCGAAATAATCCACCCGTCAGAGCGACGTGTGAGTCCACCATGTCCGGTTGCAGCGCAATGCGGCGGGTGCGCCATGCAGTTTATTTCTGTTGAGGATCAGGCTGAAGTCAAATCGGCGTGGGTGATGGATGCTTTCAAATCCCTGACAGATTCAGATACAGAGTGGATACCGGCTCACTCAAGTGAGGGCCGTTATCGTCGGCGGGTACGCTGGTTTGTCGGGCGTGAAGATGGGGGATCATTCCTCGGTTTTTATGCTCCGGCCAGTCATCAGCCTGTACGGCATGCCGATTGTATGGCCATCAGTTCTGAACTCAATGCGGTGCGGCAGTTGATTGAAAAAACCGTGAACCTGCAGGATGTGGGCAGCGTACAGGCGGTACACCTTGATGACGGGATCCATATCATTCTGGAAGCGGATGTTCGTCCTGAATACACCGGAGCAGATCAAATCGATGGCGCGCCATTACGCTGGTGGTGGCGCAATAATCAACGCATCACACAGCCATTCAAGAAGCAGGCGCCCCTGTTTCACGATGTGCTGCCGTCAGGAGAAACGGAAATACGGTTAATGATCGGTCCGGATGATTTTGTACAGGGGCAGCAGCAAGGTAATCGGGAACTGATCCGTCAGATTCAGGACTGGGCTGGCGCTGTCGCCAGAATTGCCGACCTGTTTTGCGGTATTGGTAATTTGTCATTACCACTGGCTGCGGCAACCGGTGCTCAGGTATTCGGCGCGGAACTGAATGCTGCAAGCGTGCGGGCAGCATCGGCCAATGCCAAAGCGCTTGGTATTGCTTCCAGCTTTGTGGTGGCGAATCTGTTTGACGATTTCGATATGGAGCCGTATATCGGCGCGGATGTACTGATTCTCGATCCACCGCGCCGCGGTGCCAAACGACTGTGTCATCAGATATCGCGGCTGTTGCCGAAGAAAATTATCATGATTTCCTGTGATTCGGCAGCGGGGGCACGTGACGGGGTTTTGCTGAAACAGCACGGTTTTAAACTCAGGGCATTGCGGGCGCTCGATTTATTCCCCTATGCCGGCCATATAGAGGCCATGAGCCTATGGGAGCCGGAGTGAAGCGGATTTTCGCGCTTGTTCTCTTGTTGTTGCTGGCGGCATGTCAGCCAAGTGATCAGGAGCCCGGCTTGTTGCGTGTGGGGCTGGCACAGATGCCGATTACGCTCGATCCCCGTTTTGCCACCGATGCCGCCTCGGTGCGCGTGCAGGAACTGATACACCGTGGTTTGGTGAAACTGGATGATTCATTTAATGTCCAGGCGGATCTGGCAGAACGATGGGATCATCCCGAGCCTCTGCTGTGGCGTTTTTACTTGCGTCCGGGCATGCATTTTTCCGATGGTTCCGATGTTGATGCTGCTGATGTTGTTGCCACGCTTTCGGCTGTGCTGGATGCGAAACTGGGCAGCCCATTGAAAGCAGGATTTGCATCCATCAAGTCGATTACGGCAGTGGGTCATCATATTGTGGTGATTCGTCTGAACAGGGCAGAGGCATCATTACTGACGCATTTGAATATGGGGATTCTGCCTGAATCTATAGCGCATGCATCTCATCAGGCACGTCGCACCATCGGTTGCGGCCCGTTCAAACTCAGGGCGTGGACAGAAAGTGCGCTGACGCTTGAACGTGTTGATCCATCCGCAAGTGTGGCTGTGATCCGCTTTCTCGGTGTAAAAGATCCGGTGACCCGAATTCTAAAGCTCAAGCGCGGTGAACTGGATTTTGTGCAGAATGATTTGCCACCGCATCTGCTTCCCTATATCAGGGAACAGCCGGAACTCAGTATTCAAACGCGACCCTCCACCACCTTTTCCTATATCGGACTGAATATGCAGGATGAAATCTTGAAAGACGTGCGGGTACGCCGGGCACTGGCATTGGCACTGGATCGCAAGAAACTGAAAAAAGCCCTGTTTGCAGATCTGCCTGAGCTGGCCGAAACGGTACTGATCCCGGAGCACTGGGCGTCTACGCCATTGCCTGTACTGCCATTTGATGTGGCTCGGGCAGGCAAGTTGCTGGACGAGGCAGGATTTCCCCGTGGCAAGGATGGTATTCGTTTTACAATCAATTATCGCACCAGTATTGACCCGACCCGCTTAAGGCTGACTACGGCGATTGCTGCGATGTGGAAGAAAATCGGAGTAAAGGTATCGATTGAATCGCTGGAGTGGGGTGGTTTTTATGCGCGTATCAAGCGCGGTGATTTCCAGGTTTTTTCACTGTCCTGGGTGGGTATTGCCGATCCGGATATCTATCGCTGGATTTTACACTCCGACATGTGGCCGCCCAAAGGCGCCAATCGCGGCCGTTATGCTAATCCGCAAGTCGATGCGTGGCTGGATATAGCAACAGCTGCAGACAGTCAGTCTGAACGCAAACAATGGTATGCCAAGGTACAAAAGAAGATGCATGATGATATGGTCTACATCCCGCTATGGTATGATCCTGTCATTGCTGTTTCCGGTCCCCGCATTTCGGGTTTCAAACCGAAACCTGACGGGAGTCTGAAAGGCTTGATATCTGTCGTCCTGAAGGAAACCAGGGAATAGCGGGGGGAGATATGTTCAGTTTTCATCATGTGGCATTGAGTGTGTCCGATCTTGAAAAATCTGTTGCATTCTATGAATTTCTCGGATTCAGGTCGGTGTTTCGCTGGCAGAATGAGGATGGCTCACTTGCTATTGTGCACCTGAAACAGAGTGAAGCATTGCTGGAGCTGTTCTGCTTTGCCAGCACGGTTGCTGCGCCTGCATCATCAAAACAGCTGGCCACCGATTTGCCGCGTATCGGTATCAAGCATTTCGGTGTCAGGGTGGATGATATTCATATGGCCAAAGCGCGCATGATATCGCTCAGTCTGGGTGACGATATTGAAATCGTGACAGGCAGAACCGGGATAGAGTATTTCTTTCTGGCAGATCCCGATGGAATTCTGGTAGAGGTGGTGCAGGACAACAGAAACCTTCCTGCCTGAACAGTTTTGTTTGATCCGGGGCCTGTTAAGCTTCGCGCATGTCCGAAGCTCCCGAAGCCATTGTTGCAACTATCCTGAATGATCTGGCACCCCTGAAGGGTGTGCGGGTGATTGCTGCTATGAGCGGTGGGGTGGATTCATCGGTGATGGCAGTATTGCTCAAAGAGGCCGGGCTGGATGTGGTCGGTGTCTTCCTAAATGTATGGGATTATTCCCGCGATGATGTCAGTGGTCACGGTTCCTGCTGTTCGCTTGAAGATTCGTATGATGCGCGTCGGGTGGCCGATCATATCGGTATTCCATTTTATGCCATGGATATGCGCGATGAGTTTCGCCGTGATGTGATTGATCCGTTTATTCAGGATTACGAGACAGGCCGTACACCCAATCCATGTGAACGTTGTAACCGCTTTGTGAAATTCGGATCCTTGCTGGATGCGGCGGATCAGCTGGAAGCGCGATTTGTAGCGACAGGACATTATGTACAGCGGAGGGATGCTGCTGACGGTATCCACATCTTTAAGGGTAGTGATAGCAGGAAGGATCAGAGCTATTTTCTGGCTACGACGAGTCGAAAACAGGCGGAACGAATTTTGTTCCCGGTAGGTGCTCTGGAAAAGGATGATACACGTATGCTGGCCCGTTATTTCAAGCTGGCCACGGCGGAAAAACATGAAAGCCAGGACATCTGCTTTATTCCTGCCGGTGATCGCATCGCATTTCTCAAACGCGAGGGGGCCACGGCCGGATTTATGGCCGGCGATATTGTGAATGCTCAGGGAACCATACTTGGTCGGCATCAGGGCATAGCACATTTCACGCTGGGTCAG
>CAZWWF010000065.1:0-7603 GCA_964636805.1 uncultured Zetaproteobacteria bacterium | reverse complement strand
TCGTTTTGGCATGGGCAGAAATTTTTTGCATCAGGCCACTATTCATCCACCATGCAACAAATAATACCAGTACAGCAAAAATAATGGCCTGAACCTTATCTGTAACATGTAAGCCAATGCTTGCGCCCAAAAAGCCACCGAGCATGCCGCCTATGGCAAAAAACCGGTGCAGCCGCCATTCAATCAACCGCCAGCGTTTCTTTTGCAATAGCGCTACAAGGCTAATGCAGGCGACAATAATCAAACTTGTGGCAACCGCCTGTTTGAGCGGCATGCCAACCCCGAAACTGAGTAGCGGCACAGCAATCATACCCCCGCCTGCGGCAAATAGTGACAGCACCAGACCAATCAATGGTGCTGCAAGCCACAGGGAGATAGTCACCGGATCAGGCTCCAGACTTCAGCGGCAAGCCGGCTCCCTGCCATGCACCCATACCTCCGGAAAAATTGTACACGGTCTCAAATCCGGACTTGGCCAGTGCCGTAGCAGCCATGACCGAACGATTTCCTGAAGCGCATATTACGACCACAGGCTTGTCCTTTTCTATTTCATGCATGCGTTTGGCTACCTCACCCAACGGTATAAGTACGGCAGTTTTGGGATGACCGGATGCCCACTCTCCAGGTTGCCGGACATCCAGCAGCGTATGTGGCTGTTCACGCATCTGAAGATATTCACCGGCTGAAATAGTTTTCACACCCGAAAGTTTCGGTGCAATCATGCGCTGCCACAGCATCCAGCCGATCAACAGAGCCAAAAAAATATAAACAGCATTTTGTTGCATAAATTGCATGGGTTTTTCTCCTGTGAAAGCGTTAAACTCTTTTAGATATTGATAAATATTAAGACAGGTACAGGCAGTGACATCTAAAGGGAGGGGAAAAGAACACCGCCTGCACCCGTCAACGGATTATCTGTCGCAGCTGTGTTTAAAACCCAGTTTGGACAGAATAATTTCCATCAAACACCACTGCGTGAAGCCGGATTGCAGCAGATTGGCTCCGACAAAAGCCGTGAACCACAGCCATGTTGGCTCCGTTAAATTCACGCCATTGTAACGGTAAGACAGATAAAGACTGAGCAGGATAAATGTGCCTGCAATAATTCGTATCATTCGTTGAATGGTCATTGTTTTCTCCTTATTACTATATTCTTTTCAGGTTTTACATACTTCCGGATCATCAACCCAAGGCTTGTTTTTCTGCCACAGGTAATACATTAACGGTGTTACAAACAGGGTCAAAATTGTGGCTGCAAGCGTACCGAAAGCCATGGACACACCCAGGCCTCCGAATACCGGATCGGTGATCATGATTGACGTACCGGCAATCACAGCCAGTGCTGTTAACAGGATCGGGCGAGCACGCACTGCACCTGCTTCCAATACAGCTGTTTTTACATCATAGCCCCGTTTGCGATAATCGAGAATGAAATCGATCAGCAGCGTGGAATTACGCACCACGATACCGGCCAAAGCGATCATGCCGATCATTGAAGTCGCCGTGAACGGCTGGCCTGTAATCCAGTGGCCGGGAAAAATACCGATCATGGTTAATGCCGTCGGCGCCATCACCAGCATTGGCAGAATCATCTGGCCGTAATAGGCCACCATCAGTAGATAAATCAGCACCAGTGCAACAATAAATGCAGCGCCCAGATCGCGGAACACATCCAGCGTCAAACGCATTTCGCCGTCCCATAGCATCTGATACCCGTAGGTGTCTTGCGGCGTGGTGTCGGTGAATCGCATACCACCGGTTTTTAATGTCGTGCCAGGCAAGACTTCCGAACCATCGAGTTCACCATCCATGCCCAGCAATGAATAGACCTGTGAACCCTGCTTCGGCTCGGCCATGACATAAACCACCTGATGCCCGTCCTTGCTGTAAATCGGTTTGGCGGCAATGCCCTCTTCCACCGTGGAAAAAGCCGATAACGGCACCGGCCCGTGGCTGCCGCTGACGTAGATCCGGTTCAGATCTTCGGCATGAGCGCGCAGCGCCTTGGGTAACTGTACATGCAGCTTGATCTGGTGACGCTCATTACGCACATGCAAGGCGCCAAAATCGTAACCGTGCAGGAAATCGCGCAAGGCAATCTCGACCTGCGCAGTCGCTACGCCCAGCTGCGCAGCCTTTTCCTTGTTCACATTGATATTCAGCTGCATCTGATCATCACCGACCGAATCATCGATATCCGTTACATCATAGGTGCGTTCAAAGGTGTGACGCACAACCTTGGCCATCTGGCGCAGGGTGTCGTAATCCGGGCCGTAAATCTCACCAAGCAAGGTGGAACGTACCGGAGGCCCCGGCGGATCTTCCACCAGTTTGATGCTCACTTTCGGATGCGCCGCAATGAGTGGTTTAAGCATATCACGCAGCTCCAGTACAATTCCGGCGGATTGAATTGAGCGTTTGTGTTTATCCACCAGATTAACCCGTATATCGGCTAGATTGGCGCCTTTACGCAGTACCGCACCACGCAACATGCCATTGAAATCAACCGGACCGCCCCGGCCAACAAAAGTTTCGTAGTCCGTCACCATCGGATGTGTGCGTACCACTTCGGCCACTTCACGCGCCATCCGGTCGGTTTCTTCCAGTGCAGCGCCTTCCGGCAGGTCGATGGTAATATTAAAGGTATTATTATTGCCCTTGGGCAGCATTTTCAACTCGACCGAACCCGGTGTCATCGGGCCATTGATACCGGATGGACGCAAAAACTGCCAACCCGGCTCCAGCATGGCTGCCGCAAACAATAGAAAAATAATTACAGCAAACAGACGCCGTTTGGCTTTGGATTCCACCAGTGGCGTGGCCAGCCGCATATATACACGATGCACCGCATCTTTGGGTGAAGCATCCTTTTCTTCCATGGTCGCTTCCGTCATCTTGCAAGGCAACCAGCGCTGAGCGATCCACGGCGTAAACATATAGGCGATGACCAGTGAAGCAGCCATGGCAATCGGGGTATTGAATGGAATCGGCCCCATATATGGCCCCATCATGCCGGTCACAAAACCCATCGGTAAAAATGCCAGGATAACGGCAATGGTGGCGATAATGGTCGGTTTACCGGTCTCGTTGACCGCTGAGATAATCAGCGCAGCCTTCTCTTTCATGCTGTTTGCGCCATGATGCAAATGACGGTGAATATTTTCGATCACCACAATGGCATCATCCACCAGCAGGCCCAGCGCCAGAATCAGGGCAAACAGGGCAATCCGATTGATGGTCTGATCGGCGACAAAACCGACGGCCAGCACAATCAACAAAATCAGCGGAATATTCATCGTCACAATCGCCGCTTCGCGCCAGCCCAGAAACAGCAGCAGGATGATAATGACCGTAGCGATGGCGATACCGAGATGTTCCAGCAGCAGATTCACCGCCGCATTGGCGCGTTCACCGGAATCGCGTGTAATGACTACCGACACATTATCCGGAATAAAGTTGCCTTTGAGTTCATCCAGTTTGTTCTCGATTCGCTTGGTCACTTCTACTGCATTGGTATCTTTCTTTTTAGCCAGTGTAATCGATACGGCAGGACGTTCTTCGCCGTTAGCATGTCCCGTCTCCGCCTGCCCAAAACCGATACGATGATAGACGTCCGCCTCGTTCGGGCCATCACTGATCGTCGCCACATCGCTCAGGTAAATCACCTTGTGCTGCCAATGACCGACTATCAAGCGCCCCACTTCGCTGGCACTGTTCAAATAACCGTTCAACCATACCTTGACCTCGCGATTATCACCCACCAGTTGCCCGGTCGGCCCGCCGGCATTGGCACTGACCAGCACCCGGTGCAGTTGATCCAGCGCAATATGATAGGCCGCCAATCGTACCGGATCGAGCTGAATACGTACCTGCCGATCATTGCCGCCGATAATATCGGCCACCGACACATCTTTGAGAGGTGACAGCTGATCGCGCACGCGTTCAGCCAGCCGTTTCAGCGCCAAACCATCCATTGCATCGGATGAAAGCGTAATTACCGAAACCGGTACATCATCGACATCCATGGGCTTGACCAGCGGTTCGGATGCTCCGGTCGGCAAGCGATCAAGATTATGCATAATACGATCATAGAGTTTGACCAAGCTGGCTTCCTTATCTTCACCCACCTTGAACATCACCGTCACCACGGCTTGTGAATCCAGCGCAACGCCGTAGGTGTGATCCACTCCTGTCATTTCCCGCAGAATCATTTCCAGTGGCCGCAGAATCAAATTCTGCACCTCTTCGGGTGAAGCACCCTGCATCTGCACAATCACATTGGCAGCGGGCACATCAATGGACGGGTTCTCCTCACGCGGTGTGACCATCAGCGCCAAAGCACCAATCAGAAAAATCAATAAACTGAGCATTGGCGTCAGATTGGAGAACATCGCCGCCTTGCCGAAGTGACCGGCAATATTCAGTGATTCATTTTTTTGCATGCTGTGTTCCCTGCACTTTCATACCGGTTTGCAATGCAGGCTTCGCATCCCAGGCAATGCGATCGCCATCGTGCAATCCGGCCAGAATCTCAACCTGATCCGCATTGACATGCTCGCCCAAGCGGATCTGTCGATAGTGGGCAATACCATCGTCATCGACAATATAGATGCCGTGCAAACCAGCCATTTTCACAACGGCTACCTGTGGCGCCAGCAGCGCCCGACGCGTGCCCACAGCAAAGCCGACCTGGGCATACATGCCCGGATGAATGGCCGGATCAGACTGCAGGGCGATTTTAATCATGAATTGATGTGATACAGCATCGGCGGCTTCCACCACCTGACGCACCACACCGGTAATGCGGCGTTTCATCGAAGGAATATCCACCTCCACCTTGTCGCCGGTATGAATACCGCTGACAAACTGTTCGGAAACATAGGTTTTCACCAGCAAGCTGGCCGGATCTTCCAATATCAGAATCGCTGCCCCCGGTTGAGCCAAATCACCTTTGCTCAAACGTTTCTCCACCACAACGCCATTCACCGGCGACAGTACTTCAGCATAACTGAGCTGATTCCGGGCCTGTGCAACTTGAGACCTGACGACTTTATAGCGCAGTCTTACCCGATCCAGTTGTTGTTTGCTGGCCGCATGATCGCGATACAACGACTCATAGCGTTTCAGATCAACACGTGCATCGGCCAGATCAGCCTCAGCCTGTACCAGTGCTTGTTTGGCATTAACCGGATCAATGCGTACCAGAACCTGTCCTTTTTTGACATGATCGCCTTCACGTACGGAGAGTTCGCGAATATAACCGGAAATGCGTGAACTGATCGACACACGATGATCGGAGGTTACAGTACCACTGGTCACGTAGTGCGTATCCACATCTACCGATTTCAGTGTCATCGTCTTGGCCTGTGTGATTCTGCTCTGCACCGCTACCGCCTTGCTGCTATCATCGCTACAAGCCTGCAACGATAGAACTGCCATCAGTATCAGCAAAAATCTCTTTTTCATCGGATTACTCCCTCATTCAATGCGCCCACAGCCAGTTGCAGTGCCGCCTGGGCAATCGTGACATCATATCTGGCCCGGATGCTTGATAACCGTGTTGTATCCACCTGTAACTGAGCATCAAGCAGGTCGGATGTCCTGGCCAACCCCTGCTCATAGCGCAGGGATTTGATACGCAGCGACTCTTCACTCTGTTTCAGCGCTTCGCGTTCACTGGCATCGCGCACCTTGCTCTCATCCAGCATACGCCATGCACGGCGCACTTCATTTCGAATTTGTTGTTTCCAGTCCCCAAGTTTCAGCTCCAGAGCAATATGCTTCGCACGTGATGCACGCGTTCTTGCCCGATCCGAACCGCCGGCAAACAAATTCATACTGATCGTTGCACCAATCATGGTGTTGCGATTTTTCAATGCCGGCGTAGAGGCATTCCACTCCTGACCAGCCACTAGGTCGACATGTGGCATGAATGCAGCCTTCGTCACATCAACTCCCGCCTGGCTGGCTTGATATGCCGCTTCCAGCGCTTTCAAATCAGCCCGTTTGGCCAATGCCATATCAACCGCCTCGTCCACAGTCCACTCGGCTATTGCCAGATGAGGCTCCTTTGCAGCAGTAATTCCTGTGCCCGCATCCAGCCCCAGCACGCGTTGCAAAGCATCCTGAGCCTGAGCATATGCATTGTTAGCCTGTTTCAGTTTCAATTTACTTCGCAGCAAATGCACATTCGCATCCATGACATCACTCTGGATTAATACACCGCGTTTCTGTAATGCCTTCGTATCCTGATAGCGTTTCTCGGCTGCGCTCACTGCTGTTTGCATCGCATGAATCGCCGCATAGCTCTGACGTGTTTGTACATACGCGGCAATGGTCTGATAAATCACCTGCTGTCGCCTGTAATCATGGCTCAACACTGCCGCTTCGGCCTGACGTTCCGCCTGCATCTTGCCTGCCCATAATGCCCCACCCTGATAAATCGGCATACGTACATTCAGACGGGTCTGGTAGTTATTGATATAGCCCGGATCATTGAGAAACGTAGGATTAAAAGCTGCAGCAGTAATCTTGCGCTGATTCAGTTTTGTACCGAAATAGTTACTGGGAGAGTCGGTTCTCGCCACACCGGTTGACAAGTCAATGCGTGGCATAAAATACCCATAAGCCATATCCTGTCCTGCCCTTGCCTGCTCAACGGAACTGTTATCAGCAGCCAGCAACCGATTATGATGCAGGGCATAGTTTACACTCTCCCTGAGTGTTGTAATCTCTGCTGCATATGCAGATGCAGAGATCATAACAGATACGAGTGCCACCACTGGTTTAATTAAAACATTATAATTTACTGATACATTAGACCAAAAAAACACCGTTCACTCCCCTCTCGCAGCACCGCCGCTGCACATTTCCGGACAATAAATTTGTTTCAATGCCTGTACCAGATCAGCGAATGCCGGATTACCGATACGGTAGAACACCTGTTGCCCGCGTTTTTCATTGTCAACAATGCCCAACAAACGCATTTTGGTCAAATGCTGGGACAGATTCGACTGCGCCGCTCCAGTGGCTTCCATCAACTCATGCACACACATTGGCCGCTCCAGCAATAAACACAATACGGACAAGCGCAATTCATGTGCAATGGCCCGTAATCCCTGGCTGGCTTCCTTGACTTTATCTTCCGGTAATTGCTGCATGAGCCGAACTATACACAATCACTAAATATTATCAATACATAATATTATAATGATGAATGCATGTTTTATATTTCAATTCTAACAAGGGCTGTGGCAATAATTATTCAACCTCGGAATCCGGAATTATTTGAGCGCATATACCTGTATCGTGCTGGATAACCCGCGCACCCGGGTTTCAGGCATCGCCTGCAATAAAACCGTTCCTTCTGCTGCCGTGGCAACTTCTTGACTGACAAGAATATCCGTACCCCATTTTTTGTTGAGGCCTTCAATACGCGAGGCAATATTAACGGCATCACCGATAACAGTGTATTCCATGTGATCTTCGCTACCCACACTGCCAACGACCATTTTTCCGGTGTGAATACCGATACCGATCCTGAGAGGCACCTGCCCTTGTTGTTGCCGTTTCTCATTAAACACGGCAAGTGCAGCCCGCATTT
>CAZWWF010000064.1:0-7721 GCA_964636805.1 uncultured Zetaproteobacteria bacterium | reverse complement strand
CAGATTGCGTGGTATTTGCCGGTTCCGAAGTAGCTTTCCCCTTTGCCCTTAAACCCTCGACGATGTTGTTGCCCGGCATAAGCGGCAATACAATTTTATCCATCACCTCGTTGGAAGAACGCGGCATTCCGTCAAGGCTGGCTTCCAATGCCGGTCTGTATGGTTGTTATGAGGGGCATGTGCCGAACCTGGCGCGTGACTATCTTGCAGCATTGTCTGAAACAGAACGGGCGCGCTGCATATTACTCTCATGCGGGCCGCACCCCATGTTGCATGCCGTTGCCAGCATGGGCCGTAAATTTAATTTACCTGCATTCCTGAGCCTCGAAGAATATATGGCTTGTGGTATCGGTGGCTGTGCCGGCTGTGTGGTGAAAACAATGGAGCATGGTGAAGAAAAATACCGCCGCGTCTGCGTCGATGGGCCGGTATTCCCGGCGAGTATCCTGCCCGAATTCGCATAAGGAAAATGCTCCTTGCCAGCTTGCCGTTCCCTGTATTCAGATGATAACGATTTCTTGCATACTGTAAGATAATCAGTACACCCTGTACTGATTCAGAACTTTCCTGAATAAAACCACAGTTTTCAATCGTCCGCAGAATCTATTTGAATACTCAGGGCATGAATGGCCGAGGGGAACAGCGGCCCAAGGGCCCGATAAATCATGCGATGGCACTGACTGCGAGGTAATCCGGAAAAATGCTCCGATTTGATATGAATAACATAGTGCCCGCCACCATGTTCACTGGCACCGGCATGGCCGGCATGTTTCCATGACTCATCCTCAACATGCAGGCATTGAGGGTGAAACTCTTTTTCCAGCAGCTGCCTGATCGAATCGCCGGTATGACTCATGAATCTGAATTCCGGCGGAACAATATACAGACTTTCCCGATCTGCCCGACCAGTTCCGCCCCGCTGCTGCTTGCCAGCTCTTGCATACAATGTTTTCGTGCTTCACGGTCATCCTGAGCAACATGAACCTTGATCAGCTCATGGGTATCGAGTGCCTGCGATGTTTCAAGCAGCAGACTTTCACTAATCCCTTTTTGTCCGACCCTGATGACAGGCTTGAGATAATGCGCTTTTGCCTTGAGTTCTTTTCGCTGTTTCGTAGTTAGAGACATCTTTTTCCTCCAGCCCCAAAATATATACAGCAGTGGATAAAAATAGTATGAAATTACAGTATTCAAACGTATTCCGGGGTTTTTACACCCCATGCAATGGAATGAAAAGAACATCCAGACAGTAACCTGACAGGCATCATAATCGCACTTCCCTCATTGCCCATACAGGCGCTTTCGTTAGAGTAGTGCAGTGCAAAACAATGATTTAAAATCTCCGGAACATCTGTTGCCAGAAGTGAAAAAGCCTGAGCGGGAAACCAACAAACTTCCCCGTATCCCGATTCGCTGGCGCTGGTCGGTACTGGTGGGCTTTACCGTTACCATCGCAATTATTGTGCTCTTTTTCATCATACTTGATATAGAGCACGATGCATGGCTGGAAAATCAGGCGGCTCAAGCTGAGTTGCAGGTAGACCGGCTAACCGATGAACTGAAATTGCCGTTACTGTCCGGCAGCAGTACAGAAACAGATATCGTGGTTCATAGTTTTCTGGATAAGGTACCAACTGTACTGAGTGTGATCATTCGCTATCCCGATGGCAAAATAAAATCCCTTGGCTCCGTTACCGCCAGCAGGGCTGTCCTGAAGGCTCTGATCAAAAGCAGCACGGTGAAACGTCTGCCGGTAAAGCAGTTATGGTATGCAAAATCCGTGGTCTACGCCAAGACTTCCATGGGCACAGTCGCTGTACGTTTTTCTGAAAAGCAGTGGGAAAACATTGCCGACAAACTCGGGCAGAAAATTTTTATAGCTGCCGTGGTCGTGGTACTGCTGTCGGGTGTTCTGGTATTCTGGATTGCCGGGCGTATGAGTCGACCTATTGAAATGCTGAGTGATGCCGCGCTCAAGGTTGCCGATGGTGATTATCAGGTTCGTTTACCCGTGCGCGGCAATGATGAACTGTCGGATGCATTGTATCAGTTCAATGTCATGGCAAGTGAACTTGAACACAAGGAAGAGTTGCGCGATGTATTCGGCCGTTATCTCAACCCGGAGCTTATCAAGGAAGTGTTTGAAAGCGGTGATGTTCAGGTGAAAAACCATCGCCAGGAAGTCTCGGTTCTGTTTGCGGATATGGTTCATTTTACATCGTTCTCAGAGTCGATAGAAACAGAAGATGTGGTCAATCTTCTGAATAGCCATTTTGAGGTATTCCATCGCGTCATTGCCTATTATGGCGGCCATGTGGATAAATATATAGGCGATGCAGTGATGGCTGTATTTAACCATCCGGTCAATGACAAAGAGCATGCCCGGCATGCGGCCGAAGCCGGACTGGCGGTAAACCTGGCCTGTCAGAAACTGGGCAAAAAACGGCCTGATGGCGAACCTGTCAGTTTCAGGGTCGGGCTGAACTGCGGACAGGCCATTGTTGGTAATATTGGAGCAGCCCAACGCCTGGAATATACTGTGATTGGTGATGCCGTGAATATGGCATCTCGCATGAGCAGTATCGGCAATGGCGGAGAGTTGGTCATGCCACGAAAGACATTCGACCTTTTGGGTGAAGGTTTCGATTTCCAGCCTCTTGGGGTGCAAAATATAAAAGGTGTAAGTCGGGAAGTTGAAATTGGCCGTGTAGTGGTCTCCAATCCATCCTTGCTTCACAGTATTGAATATGTCGTGGATTTAGCATTTAATCTCGGGCTGCCTGAGAATGTACGCCAGACCGCTGGAGATACCTGATTTATGTTTAAATTCAGTTGTTTCATGATTGCCGCCATCATGTTGACTGCCTGCCAGATAAACAAGGGAAGCCTGGATAACCTTCTGGTCAAGGGCAGTGAAACATTCAAAATGTCGGGCACGTACGAATCCATTAATCATGATTTCAAACGTGGCAGGATCATGCGGGCGAGGGCACGAATACTTGCACTGGACAAATCAAATCGTGATTACCAGAAAGCCCACCGACTACTGGAACAACAAATTGAGCCCGCACGCAGACGACTTTTCGTCCATTATCTGCGCATCGCAAAAGATCTCGAGGAAAAGAAATTGTGGTCAAAAGCAATCTGGGCATACGATCAGGCCGGGGCCGTCTCCATCAAGCCTGAGGCCATGAAAAAGAAACAGGCAGAGATGCAAAAGAAAATCCGTCAGTTTCGACTGGAAAACCTGCTGCAGCAACGCAGGAAGGAAGACCGCACACTGTTTTCCTATGCCACTGCCTATGAACCACCCAGGGGCATTAGCCCAAAAGACGAGATATACGAGCGCATGCGCGAACATTACAACGACAGACTGGATGCCAGGGCAAACCTGGCATTTCGCGAAGCCTTGCGTTTTTTACACAAAGATCTGCCTGAAATAGCTTATATCGAAATTGAATCCTATCTACGACTACAACCCGACAGCAATAAAGGTGTGGCATTGCTGGCTTCAATTAAAAGGAAAATGCCGGCATTTCTGACAATCCCCACCATGCCTGCAGCCAATGCGATCGAAAAACCCGCCATGATCAAGCGCGCAAACCATACCAAGTCGGCCACTGCCAAACAGGTACAGGCTGCACTGAAAAGCGGAGAATTACTGAAAGCCAGACAACTTGCACATATCTATCGACGAAACGGAGGCAAAGATGCCGATAAGCTGTTGAACCAGGTACAGAAAAAAGTGGATGCATCAGCTGCTACGATGTTTTCCAAAGGCAGTATAGCATTCCGCAACGAACAACTGGATCGTGCTATTCAATACTGGGATAAAGCTGTCATGTTAAAGCCGGACGAATCCGAATATGTAGAAGCCCTACGCCGTGCACGCCAGTTACAGGAACGTTTGAACCTGTTGCAAGAGTCTAAATAAAAAAGCATGAGCCAACGTGCATTTTATTCACTGTTGCCACAAACCAAAAGAGGACTCATATGCGGGATACGATAGTTTTACCTCGACATAAAACCCGACAGATACAGATCGGTAAAGTCAGTGTTGGCGGTGATGCACCGATTGCCGTGCAATCCATGACCAATACACTGACAACGGACATCGATGCTACGGTGAACCAGATTCAGCGACTGGTACACGCCGGCGCCGATATTGTGCGCGTTTCCGTACCCGATCCTGAATCAGCAGCAGCCATGCCGGAGATTTTGGCCCAGACAGATGTACCGATCATCGCCGACATTCATTTCAGCTATAAAATGGCACTGGCAGCTCTCGATGCAGGGGTGCACGGACTGCGTCTCAACCCCGGCAATATCGGTGGCCGCGAACGGGTCGAACGGGTGGTGAAAAAGGCTACTGAGCGCGGTGTTTCAATCCGTATCGGAGTGAATGCCGGTTCTCTTGAAAAAGAACTGAATGAGAAATATGGCGAACCCTGTGCCGATGCCATGGTGGAATCAGCCCTGAGTCATATCCATATTCTGGAGAAAATGGATTTTTTCGATATCAAGGTATCGTTGAAAGCCAGTAATATTCCCATGACAGTAACTGCCTATCGCAAGCTGGCGAAAAAAGTGACTTACCCGCTACATCTCGGCATCACTGAATCCGGCAGTCGTTTTGGCGGCACAGTGAAGTCTTCCATCGGACTGGGCCTGCTGCTGGCAGATGGCATCGGCGACACAATTCGGGTATCTCTTGCTGCTGAACCGGAAGAAGAGATTAAAGTGGGCTTTGAAATTTTGAAATCGCTGGGCTTGCGCCATCGTGGCGTCAATCTGATTGCCTGTCCAAGCTGTGCACGTCAGAAATTCAATGTCATTGATACCGTATCCGAGCTTGAGCAGCGCTTGTCTCATATCCAGGAGAATATTGATGTGGCTGTCATCGGTTGTGTCGTCAATGGCCCTGGAGAAGCCAGAGAAGTGAACGTGGGCATTACCGGTGGGTATCCGGTGCATATGATGTATCGCGATGGTGAAAAATCCGAGAAGATCAAAACAGGGAACATGATCGACAAACTGGTCGAAGATGTGGAGCGACGTGCAGCGACAATACGCGAACAGGCGGAGAAAAACTGAATGGCGGGCAAACGTTTACAAAGTATCCGGGGCATTCACGACGGCTTGCCCGCAGAGGTGTTGGTTTGGCGACACATTGAAGAAGTAGCGCGCAAAGTGTTTACTACTTATGCATTTTCCGAGGTTCGCCTGCCAATACTGGAGCCAACTGAACTGTTTGTGCGCTCGATTGGCGAAGTCACTGATATTGTTTCCAAAGAGATGTACGCCTTTACAGATCAGGGTGGCGATAACATCTGCCTGCGCCCTGAAGGTACAGCAGGAGCAGTACGTGCTTACCTACAGGGCGGCTTAACCCGTGCCGGAATCCAGCGCTGGTTTTATATTGGCCCGATGTTCCGACGCGAGCGACCTCAAAAAGGACGTTTGCGTCAATTCCAGCAAATCGGTGTGGAAATATTCGGCGCCAACGGACCACTGGAAGATGCTGAAGTGCTGGCCATGGCTCACAGTTTCTTGTCCAAACTGGGTATTTCTGAGTTGAATCTGGAAATTAATTCGCTGGGTTGCCCGGCCTGCCGTCCGGCTTATCGCGATGCGCTGATAAGCTATTTGAATAAATGTGCCGATAATCTTTGTGAAACCTGCAACGAGCGTATCGAAAAAAACCCCATGCGCGTACTCGATTGCAAGGTGAAGACCTGTCAGGCCGAGCTACAGGATGCACCGGAGATGATATATCACCTGTGCAAAGCATGTGAAACCCACTTTTCCGGACTGCAGAACGGACTTAAGGCATTGAATGTTCCCTATCGGATCAATGCACGTATTGTGCGCGGTCTGGACTACTATAACCGTACTGCTTTTGAAATCATTTCAGATCAGCTGGGCGCACAGGGAACGGTGCTGGCCGGTGGCCGTTACGATAGTTTAATCGATGAACTGGGTGGCCCTCCAACTGCCGCAATTGGTTTTGCTGCAGGGCTCGAACGACTGGCGATGCTGTTGACTGAAATCAAGGTGGCCCGTGTAGATGTGGCCGTCGTGGCTCTGGGTGAGCAGGTTATCCCCTATTCCCTGCAGCAGTCTGCCTTGCTACGCCAACAGAATTTAAGTGTCGTGCACTGCGGTGGCGGCAGTGCCAAACGACAGTTCAAGATTGCCGACCGCGAGGGAGCCCGCTTCGTGGTCGTTATTGGCGAAGATGAAATGCTGGCCGGCCTTGTTACACTGAAGAATATGGCTACAGGTGAACAGCAACAGCTTACCTTCGATCGACTCGTGAACACCATCAAAGGCTGAGAAATATCCCTGATATCACCCTCGTTCTATGGCCTTTACCAGGCTCATCAACAGCCGGTTTACAGGTGCCGGCATGTTCAATTCATCAGCCTTTCTCACCACGTAACCATTGATATATTCCACCTCGGTTTTGCGCCCGGCTTCAATATCCTGCCACATGCTGGTTTTGACCGGCTCCATATCCAATGTCACGTCAATATGTTTAAGAATGTCCTGTTCACCAATCGCAATATTGCAAACCTTTGCAATTTCCACGGCTTCTTCCATTGCCTGACGGACGATAGCAAGCGTTTCGGCACCTGCTGCTATGTCGCGGGCATATCGGCGGGTAATCGCTGTGATTGCATTAAAACCACAATTCCACAACAGTTTACGCCAAAGCATGGCTTCCGGATCATCATCCTGCCGTACAGGTACCTCCGCGTGCTGAAATGCTCTGATGAGCGGTAACAAATACTGCTCACCCCTGCCTTGTTGCCACAGCCCCATCCGTATCCCGCCAGCAGCTGAATGAATCACCTGCCCAGGTTGCTCCAGCCTCACGCCGATAAAAGCTGTGCCTGCAGCAATGGCATGATCAGGAAAAACCTCTGCCAGCTGTTCCGGAGCTTCAACACCGTTTTGCAGTGTCAGCAACAGGGCTGCAGGAGAAATATGGCCCCTGAGCATATCAACCATCTCAACGAACCCGGTCATTTTGCAGCTCAATACCACAACCTGACTGAATTTAAGTTGAGCGGGATCCGATATTGCCTTGACCGTAACCTGTTTGTATTCTCCTTCCGACTCATGTCTCAGGCCTGCACTTTGCATGACAGTCAGATGCCGCCCGCGAGCCAGTAATACCACATCGAAACCGGCCTGCACGAGCTTGCTGCCGTAGTGGCAGCCGACAGCTCCGGCGCCTGCAAATGCAATTTTCATTAATCCCTCCATGACCGGGCAATCATACAGCGTTATGCTTGCCATTCGCGATGGTGGTGCCCAGCATCACTCAAAGATCATCACGCAGCTATACTCAAGGGGTTAACTAATGCCAAAAGAAACATTGCGCAAGGAAGCATTCGAGTATCACAGTTTGCCAGTACCGGGAAAGATAAGCATTAAGCCGACCAAACCGTGCCTGACCCAGCGTGACCTGGCCCTGGCTTACACACCGGGCGTTGCCGAACCATGTCTGGCTATCGCGGAAAACCCGGAACTGGCCGATGAGTACACCGCCCGTGCCAACCTGGTTGGTGTCATCAGCAATGGTACTGCCGTACTTGGCCTCGGTAATATCGGCCCACTGGCTGGAAAACCGGTGATGGAAGGTAAAGGCGTATTGTTTAAACGGTTTGCAGATATTGATGTATTCGATATTGAACTGGATGAAAATGATCCGA
>CAZWWF010000063.1:0-7738 GCA_964636805.1 uncultured Zetaproteobacteria bacterium | reverse complement strand
AGAAGATGATGGGTGCCACTGGCTGCAATTTCCAAAACACGACGTGCTTGCTGCTGCCCCCGAATATCAGCCATGTCCGGCATGGGAGCCGGTATTGAACCCACCATAATAGATGGTTCTGTTATACTCAGGGGCTTACTGCCGTCCATATGTCGGGCGACTGCCAGCAGATGTCTGGCTGAAAATACATTCAAATCCCGGACGGCTGCGGCTTCTGCTGCATTTTCTTCAGCTACAATGACATTACGGTAACCTTTGCTGCGTGCAAACAGAACCAGTGGCAAGACACCATTCACCGCATTCAGATGACCATCCAGTGCCAGTTCACCAATCAGAAAGGGTAAATGATTTTTTGTTTTCTCATTGCCGTTTGCCGATAAATGCAATTTTTTGGCATTGTTCCTGTTGATATCATTTTTATTGATATCAAGCTGACCGGATGCCATCAGCAGTCCGATCGCAATGGGCAGATCAAAATGGGAACCGTCCTTGCGTTTATCAGCCGGAGCCAGGTTGACAGTGATTCGCCGTAGCGGAAATTCAAATCCTGAATTAAAAACGGCTGCACGTACCCGGTCGCGTGCTTCACGCACAGCCGCTTCGCCCAGTCCGACCAATGTCCAACATGGTAACCCGCGTGAAAGATCCACTTCCACATCAACAGCCTCGGCATCGAGGCCGCGCAGGGATGCGGAGCCGAGGCGGGCCAGCATTAGTTCGAAAGCTTCTTCAATTGAGCTTCCAGCTCTGCTATCCGGGCTTCCAGTGCGGCCAATTCATCCCGGGCTTTGCTTAGTAACGCTTCCTGCACCTGCATGCGTTCATGGGTGACTACATCAAACTGGGATAAAGCACCTTCGACAATGCTGCGCACCTGGGTTTCGGCACCTTGTTTCAAGCCACCCAGCATGCGTATGCCGCCGGCAATTTTTTCTGCGATATCGTCCATAGGTTGATTGCTATTGGTCATTTTGTTTCTCCGGTTTTAAGATATTTTATTTCGTTGCTAATTAATGTTGCCTTTCAAATAGGCCATTTTTCCCGAAGGCATTTTTACTTTCAGCCAGCCCTTGTTGCCTGTTTTTACTGCGGCCAGCCTGGCACCCGGTCGAAACCATCCCAGTCGTTTTGAAAGGACGGTTGGTTTGGCACGCAGATTATGAAATTGGGATTTTTGAATATTTGCACCTTTGGGTAGTTTTTTCAGTTCGGCATGAATCATCTGCACAATCACGCGTTCAACTGATTCTTCTCTGGTTGTGGCTTTTACCCGGATATGTGCAGTGGTTAAACGTTCTGTCTGTTTTGTCAGGATGATTTCGCCATCCAGTTTGTTGTTATTGAAGGCGATTCCGTAACCGCCTTCCTTCCGAATTTCCAGTAAATCAATATTCAGCTGCATTTCCTGCAGTGCTTTCTGTGTTGCAGCCAGTGTCATACGCATACTGTAGGGGAAGCTTTCCTCTTCGTCGGAGAACTCGTCTGCTACGACGCCATACAAAGCCCCGGGAATGGCCGCAACAACAGCTAATGAAGCGCATCCGGACAGGCAAAGAGAAAACAGGGCGATGCCGGGATATATAAATCGATGATTCAGCCACCCCATTTTTGAGCCTCGGGATTGGGAAAATCAAGGTGATCAAGTACACGGTTAACCAGGAAATCAATAATCTCGTCCAGTGTCCGGGGTCTGTGATAAAAGCCGGGCATGGCAGGAATGATATGTGCCCCGAGGCGGGAAAGCTTGAGCATATTTTCGAGATGGATGGTTGAAAGGGGGGTTTCTCTGGGGACGAGAATTAATTGCCGGCGCTCTTTCAGCATCACATCAGCAGCTCTTTCAATCAGGTTGTCCGAAGCACCGCTTGAAATACGGGCCAGTGTGCCCATGGAACAGGGGATGACCACCATTTTTTTGATACCGGCCGAGCCGGAAGCTGCAGGCGAAAACCAGTCATCAAGGGCATAGCAACGCATCAGTTCATCAGAAATATTCAGGTGTTCCGACAGTGCAGACGTCAATGATGTTGTATCAGGCAAGACAAGGCCTGATTCCTGTTTCAACACAACCCGGGCAGCATCGGATAACAGGATATGCTGAAAGATTCCGGCTGTAGCCAGACGTTGAATCAGGCGCAGGCCGTATGCTGCTCCTGAAGCGCCCGTCAAAGCGACAATTACTGATTCGGTTCCTGTTTGATTCGTCAACGTGTTGCTACCTCCCTGAATGAACCTGCTATTTAATCACATATTGCCAGTGTTTCCTGTATGAGGCAAAGAGACTGTGTTACATCGAAAAACTTTCACCCAGATACAGGCGGCGTGCATCCGGATGGTTAATGATTTCACTGGCATTTCCCTGAACAAGAATTCTGCCTTCATTCATCAGATATGCCTGATCACAAATAGACAGGGTATCGCGTACATTATGATCGGTAATGAGAATACCGATGTCCTTACTGCGCAACTCGGATATAATGGTCTGGATATCTTCAACGGCAATCGGGTCAACACCGGCAAATGGCTCATCCAGCAATAAAAACTTTGGTTTGGTGACCAGGGCGCGTGCGATTTCAGTACGTCGCCGCTGTCCGCCGGACAACGTGAATGCTTTCTGGTGTTGCACACCTTCAATCCCTAGATCTATCAGCAGGGATTCTAGTTCTTCCTCAATCTGGATATCGGGCATATCCAGCGTTTCAAAAATTGCCAGCAGGTTATCCCTGACTGTCAGTTTACGAAAAATGCTGGCTTCCTGAGGTAAATAGCCAATACCTTTACGGGCACGTAAATACATGGGCAGATGAGTAATATCCTGTTCATCAAGACTGACACTGCCGCCATCTGCCGGAACCAGACCACAGACCATATAAAAACTGGTGGTTTTACCTGCCCCGTTCGGCCCCAACAGTCCAATACACTGGCCGGAGTGGACATCAATATCGACATCCATGACCACCTGCTTGTTGCGATAGCTCTTGCATAAAGCTCTGGCTGAAAGGTGATGAGAAGTCATTTCTTTTTATTCTCAGCGGGCAAGATATTGCCACCTGACCCTTCCGATTCAATGGTCATATGTGTTCTACCACCTTTGGCCGGAGTCACTACAGTCTGATCACTGTTCATATCGTGAACGATGCGGTCACCTTCAACATGGCTGCCATCCTGTTCCAGTACAGCATTACCTGTCAGTGTAACCGTACCTTTACTTTGATTGAATACTGCGTTGTCTGAAGTGCCTTTTACTTTTCCATTCCGGAGTCTGATATGACCAAATGCTTCGGCGCGGTCGAGATCCTTATCCGTATAATAGGCGACCAGACGATCACAATACAGTTCAAAATCGTCCCGTGTCAAATGGACCTTTTGGGTAAAAATGACCTGATTTTTTTTATGATAAATAGTCATTTTTCCGGCTTCGATTTTCACTGCTCCGGCCCATAACTGGTTCGGCAGAAGAGCGATAGCGATGATCAGCATAAAGATGACTGACAACAGATTACGCTGGATGGTCATTTTGATAATACTCCTTGCCAGTCGGGGTCTGAATCTTCAATCCAGATACCATCTTCCACATCAATCTTTTCAGTTGCCCGGTGCAAGCGCATGTTTTTGCCTTGGGCTTTGATACCTTTACCCTGTACGCGGAATTTTCCGGGTATATGAATTTCATCTTTGGCGCTGACGTAAATCATCACCGCAGTCTGCATCGTCCAGGCATCATAATGTACTACGACATGATCCTTGAAACGTACATTGCGCCGCAGGGGTTCAAACCATGCCTGGTCGCTTTCAATATTGATGTCCTTTCCACCTTCAGTGTAGAGCACAAGAACCGGATTGATCAGATGCATTTTTCCATCGAGTTGCTGGTTGGCTTCCCGGGCACGCAATTGCCATGTGATTTTCCCGTCTTTACGTTCAACAATAACCGGGCTTTCGACCCGGGTTTTCGATTCCTCCGCATCAGTCCCGGTTGAAGTAGCTTCTTTCGGCCCGCTCATACGCATCAGAACAATTGCCAGTACGATACTGGCCACGGATACGATCAAGCTGGTCCATTTCAGGCTTCGCCATATTTTTTTTTTCATTAATGAACAGTGTTTACAGGTTCCAGCCGCATTCAGCGGGGGATGTGTGATAACGGGACTGAATCACTTCATTCCATACACCTGTCGCCAGAATCAAGCCTTCTGCAGCTTGCCGGATTGCTCCGTGCCCACCGGCGTCATCTGAAATCCAGTCGGCATGGGAACATACGGCCTGATGCGCATCGGCCGGGGCCAGACTCAGGCCGCATTGATACATAGGCGGCAGATCAAGCACATCGTCGCCCATCATGGCGCAATATTTGGCTTTGATGCCGGATTGTTGTTCCAGAGCGGCCAGACCCTCTGCCTTGTTCAGGCATCCCTGAATGACAAATTCGATACCCAGATCCTGTGCACGGGCAGTTACAACTCTGGATGATCGACCGGTAATGATAGCGACACAGATGCCGGCACGTTGTAATAACTTGATACCATGGCCATCGCGGACATTGAAGGCTTTCCATTCATCACCATGCTGATCCATGATGATAGAACCACCGGTCATTACGCCGTCGACATCCAGAATAAGCATGCGGATATGGCGTGCCTTGTCGAAGGGGAAATCAAACCCGGTTTTTGGTATCTGATTTTTCTGCTCCGATTCTTTCTGACTCATCCGGTTTCTCCCTGCAGTATATCATGCATATGCACCACGCCGAGCGCCTGCTGTGAGTTATCGCATACGAATAACACCATAATCTTCCTTGTCTCCATGTAGTGCAAGGCTTCACTGGCAAGTTTGTTGGCCGTGATAGTCGCCGGTTCGGGGTGCATCTGCATGTGTACAGGTGCTTCAATATCAAGATCACCGGCTTCGAGAATACGACGCAGATCACCATCGGTCAGACATCCGATCAGTTTGCCTGCCTCGGTAACGCCTGTAGCGCCGAGCCTGTGGCTGCTCATGACCATGATAGCTTCACGCAAACTGGCATCTGCTGTGACCAGTGGTAATTCATCGCCACTGTGCATGACATCGGCCACGCGCAACAATTTGCGTCCAAGACTGCCGGCCGGGTGTACACGGGCAAAATCTTCTTCCCTGAAGCCACGTTGTTTGAGCACAACGACAGCCAGTGCATCTCCCAGCGCCAGTGTGGCTGTCGTCGAAGCGGTGGGGGCCAGGTTCAAAGGGCAGGCTTCCTTTTCGACAGGGATATGCAGTACCGCATCAGCATAACGGGCCAAGGTGGATGTGGTGTTTCCGGTGATAGCAATGACTTTTGCACCACGACGCCGGATTTCCGGAAGCAGACCACACACCTCGGCTGTTTCTCCACTGTGCGAGAGTGCCAGTACGGCATCATGCCCGGTAATCATGCCCAGATCACCATGCTGTGCTTCAGCGGCATGTACAAAAAATGCCGGTGTGCCGGTGGATGCAAAGGTGGCGGCAATCTTTTTGGCGATAATGCCGGATTTACCCATACCAACCACCACCAGTCGGCCATCCAGTGCAAGAATTGTTTCTATGGCCTGAATAAATTCAGATCCCAGCACATTATGTTGAGCCTTGATGGCAGCGATTTCGATGTCCAGTACCCGATGCGCTTTATCCAGCCATGATTGTTGTTGCGGTGTAATTATCGACTGCGTCATTTCAGGAGACTGGCACGCATATCAGCTCCAGACCAGTCCGGTCTGTTGTTGTTTCAATTGACCCAGAAGCGGAGCGGTTTGTTGCAAAAAGCGGGGCAGTTCCGATTTGGCAATGGGTGTGGCTGGTGGATGTTTAATGGTCAACGGATTGACTGCACGGTTATGTACGCGAAACTCAAAATGCAGATGCGGTCCCGTAGCTAATCCGGACATGCCGACATAACCGATAATCTGCCCCTGTTTAACATGCATGCCTTTTTTAATGCCGCGTGCATAACGGCGCATATGTGCATACGCAGTCGAGTGCTGACGATTATTGTGTCGGATCAGAATAAAACGGCCATAACCTCCTTTCCAGCCTTTGAAAGCGATATAGCCATCGCCAATAGCATGGATGGGCGTACCACTGGGAGCGGCATAATCGACACCGCGATGGGCGCGTGTATAACCGAGAATCGGGTGTTTTCTTTTGAGATGGAAGCGGGACGATATACGCGAAAATTTAACCGGGGCTTTCAGATAAGCCTTGCGCATACTTTTCCCGTCCGGCGTGAAATAACTGATCTTGCCATCAGCCTGTTCATAGCGGACGGCCTGATAGGTTTTACCCTGATTGACGAATTGCGCTGCAAGGATGTTACTCTCAAGCGTTTTCCCGTTATCGTCATAGCGTTCTTCATAAATGACCTTGAACGTATCGCCACTACGCATGTCCCTGGCAAAATCAATGTCCCAGGCAAAAATATCGACCAGATTCATGGTTGTTCGCTGATCCATGCCGGCGCGTTCAGCAGCACCGAACAGGCTGCCTTCAATCGTGCCTGAGGAGATACGCTGACGGCCATATATCTTGCGGGGTTCAATATTGGCCTGCCAGTCTGTTTGACCTTTCTGCTGATGCAGGTGCAAGCGTTGTTCAGCATCTACATTATAGTAAAAATCAATCCCGTTATCCGAATCAACACGCTTGAAAATCTGTCCGGCGCGTATATTTTTCAACTGATATTTTTCGTTGGCAGTGGCAATCATGCGGTGACTTTCTGACTTGCCAAAGCCCAGCCGTTCCAGTGCGGCAACAGCATGGTCTCCGGAGTGCAGTTGTTCTTTGCGTACGCGCAAAGCGGTGCTGACAGCCGGGTGTACAGCATTCAGCCATTCTTCATGCGGCACGGTCATCCTGGCGCGTGCATCCTGGCCTGCACCACCGATGAACAGCAGGATAAACAGAAAACCGGCTAGTGCACCGAGGACAGGATACCAACGGGGAGAGGGTGGTGACAGCTTTGGCAACTTGCGTTTTTTGATACGGCTCAGGCCAGCCGAAAACGTTTCTGAAAAATCATGTTTGAATGCGTTGGGCACATATATCTCCTTCCGGTCGCCAAGCTTAAATCAGCCTCATTGCTTGTCAAAGTTTGAAACGGCAGAGTTTTGTTTTTGGAATGGATGTTCCGGAACAACCGTTATATCCTGTGCAGTCAACGGCGAAGGAGTGAACCATGCCCAGTTTTGATATTGTCAGTGAAACCGATATGCAGGAAATGAGTAATGCAGTGAATCAGGTGATCAAGGAAATTACTACCCGTTATGATTTCAAGGGAAGCAAGGCAAGCATTGAGCTGGGTGAGAATAGCATCACCGTGGTAGGCGATGATATCAACAAACTCAATACTGTAACGGAGATTCTGCGTGCCAAGCTGGTGCGCCGCAAACTAGAGCCGTCCTGTCTGGAATACAATGATCCCGAAGATGCCAGCGGCGGTTGCAAACGGCAGCAGATTCTGATCAAGCAGGGAGTCAGTACCGAACTGGCCAAGACCATTGTGAAAAAAATCAAGCAGGAAAAAATGAAGGTACAGGCTTCCATTCAGGGTGATCAGGTTCGTGTCACCGGCAAAAAACGCGATGATTTGCAGGCCGTCATGGCGCTGGTTCGCGGCATGGATTCGGACAGACCGTTGTCATTCACCAATTTTCGCGATTGATCCACTGAATATAATGTAATCAATAATGCCGGCAGGCGACTGCAGGCTCATGTGTCCTTTGCA
>CAZWWF010000062.1:0-7780 GCA_964636805.1 uncultured Zetaproteobacteria bacterium | reverse complement strand
GGGAGTTTTTCGTCAAACGCGATGATCTGGTTGATCCGCTACTGAGCGGCAATAAATACCGCAAGCTTTATAAGCTGATTCAAACCCCGGCCGACAGATATCAGCAATTGATCTCTTATGGCGGCACACAGTCCAATGCCATGTTATCCATTGCTGCCCTGTGCCACCGAAAAGGGTGGCAGTTCCACTATACCTCAAAGCCCGTAGCACACCATCTCAAAACCAGTCCGACCGGCAATCTTGAATTGGCGCTGAAACTGGGCATGCAGTTGCACGAAGTCGCACATGATGCATACGAACATGCTGTCCTTTCCCTGCAAACTCAGACAGATGATTCCATCCTGTTTGTGCCTCAGGGCGGTGCAGACCCGATAGCCCAGTACGGCATTCTCAAGCTGGCGCAGGAGATCCGCCAGTGGCAACTGACAAACGGCCTTGAAAAACCCCATATTGTCACCCCATCCGGAACCGGCACAACCGCCTTTTATCTTGCAACAGCCTTAGCTGACACCATTGTACTAACCACACCCGCAGTGGGTGACAAGGCATATCTGATTTCCCAAATGATCCGGCTCGGAGATATACCTGCAAACCTGCATATTCTCGAAAACACGAAAAAGCACCATTTTGCCAAACCGTATCCCGAGTTTATTGACATCTACCGGGAGTTAAAAAATAGCGGCATCGAATTCGACCTGATCTATGGCACTCTGATGTGGCACACCCTGTTTCAAAACATTGGTCGTATTGAAGGCAGCATCCTCTATGTACACAGCGGCGGCCTGATCGGCAATGCAACCATGCTGGCCCGCTATCGGCATAAAGGGATCATGACAAACAGATAACCCTGCCAACGCATTTGTCATGTCATAAACCGGAATAGTTTCAGATGCATTCAACGCCATTGGCACAGTTATCCCATTGAAATATTCATGCATGCACTACTGGTGAAAAGGCACTGGAATGAGAAAACAGTTGTGATTTATATGGGGTGGATTGCTGGCCTTGAGTATTCCGATACGCGTGTACGCCAGCGATATAAGGCAGGGTCAAGCAGATGCAGCGCAGACATCCCACCATAAAAATGTCACAAGTCTTGGCGAAAACGCTGAGGGATGCAGGCTGAAAATTCTCTTATCAGGCACGCTGTAAAACCACGTTCTTCAGGTCGGGGAGGATGTCAAGTGATCAGGCTCTGGAACGAAAAGAAAAAACCCAATGTTTCATTTTCTCACAAGGAAATGCAGACATGTGTCACCGTAGCGGCGGGATTGCAGGCAAACCCAGCCGGCAGGCCACACAGGTTCAATGCGGGAAGATTCTTCAATCACCAGTTGACCGCAGCCAATGGCATGTTGTGTCAACAGATCAGGCAACTTTTCGGCATAACCCTGGGCATATGGCGGGTCGGCAAAAATCAGGTCAAAAGAAGCACCCGTTAACCGGGCAAGTGCTGTTTCTACACTGGCAGATTTGACTTGCCATCGATCAGTCAGTGCCAATATATCCCTCGACTGTTCAAGGTTTCGAACAGCCTTATGTTGCTGTTCAACCGACAAGGCCGATTCGGCGCCGCGAGACAGGGCCTCCAGCGCCATAATTCCGGAACCGGCAAACAAATCCAGCACCCGGAAGCCATCCACGGGGCCGAGTATATTGAACAGCGCCTGCCGCACTTTGGAGGGGGTCGGCCTCAGGCCCGGCACGTTCGCCACCTGAATGATCCGGCCACGCATAAATCCGGCAGTGATTCGCATATTTAAGCGTCGTCTGAACGAATCCGGATTATAAGGCGGATGGCGGCCCCACCCGCACGCGGTTCCACTGTTCCGGCTTAAGGTATCTGGCCGCCTGCGCCTTCACCTGCGCCAGCGTTACCGCTTGCACACGCTCCTGCCAGCGGCTCAGATAATCCAGCGGCAGATGATACAGGCCGATCATCGAAATCAGGCCGACCCGTTCACGATTGGAGTCCATGCGCTGGGCAAAGCTGCCGGTGAGGTTTTCCTTGCTGGCTTTCAGCTGTTTGCTGCTGATATGGCCGGCAGCCATATCGGCCAGTACATGGCGCACCACGGCTTCAGCCTGTTTGGCCTGATCCGCTTTGGTTTGCAGCGTAATCACAAATGGACCGGGAGCCGCCAACGGCTGAAAATAGGAATAAACGCCATAGACCAGCCCGCGATCCTCCCGCACTTCCTGCATCAGGCGCGAAGCGAAACCGCCGCCGCCGAGAATATGATTGAGGACAAAGGCGGGAAAGAAATCAGCATCGCTGCGCGGCGGCCCCAGCCGCAACAACTGCACCAGCATTTGCGTGGTTGGTAATGCGACATCCGCCTGCTTTCCAGCCACGATTGCCGGCTGGCTGATATCCATCAGGCCTTTTGCCGGCTTGCCCTGCCAGCCACCCAGACGCACTTTGAGCAAGGGTAACAGTTCTGCCATGGTAATATCGCCGCTGACCGCCAGCACGGCACCAGATGGCTTGAATTGAGCCACATAGAGTGATTTCAGATCGCCAAGATTGATGCGCTTCAGCGAGGCCATGGTTCCGCCGGGGCGGTGTCCGTACGGGTGCTGTGGGAACAGCAGCGCCGCGGCAGCCTGAGCGGCACGAACGCCAGGCTCTTCCTGTGCTTTCTGGGCGGCGGCAATCGCATCCTGTTTGAGAATAGCAAAACGCTTTTTATCCCATCCCGGTTGCAACAGCGCTTCGCTAAATGCATCCAGTCCCGGTTTCAGCGCATCCTTCAAAACAGTCAGAGCCAGGCTAAAATCATCCCGACCAGCCCCTGCGCCCAGCTTGATGGCATCTGCATCCAGCAGATCATCCCATACCGGATGCGCATGTCTGGCAGTGTGATCACTGATCATGTCGGCCAGCAGACTGGCTGTTCCGCCTTTACGGTTTTTACCAATATTTGCATCAAATCGACTGCCGCCGGGCAGACTCAGCTTCATGGATACCATCGGCACATTGTGCGCTTCCATGAGCAATACGCGCAGACCGTTTTTTAACTGAGCCTGTTGAATCGGGGGTATAGCCTGGGCTTGTGTGATGGCAGTAAACAAAAACACCATCAATGTAATGAGCGGAGTACAAAAACGCATATTCATGATTTCACCTCCGGGGTCAGGATGCCTGTGGTTGAGCGATCACGCCTCAGCCAGCGGGCCACTGCCTGTTGAATATCTGCGGGTGTTACCCGCTGGATCGCTTGCAGCCATTTATCCCGGTTATCCGCGCCGATACCGACCACCTCCAGATGTCCAATCCGTTTGGCGCGCAGATAGAGCGAATCCTGAGCAAACACCTCATCTGCCGTGATATTGCGTTTGGCAGCAGCCAGTTGTTTGGCACTGACCTGTATTTTGGCCATTCCATTCAGCAGCGCCCACAATGCTTTCTCAAATGCAGCGGTGGTCTGTTTCGGCCCAAGCATGCCGTAGGCATACCATAGATCGAGCCCCATGGATGCCTCGTCATAGCCTGCCCCCACATTAAAGGCCAGCCGCTTCTCATCCACCAGCACCCGGTTCATGCGCGCCGAGCGACCACCAGCCAGAATATGCGTAGCCAGCGCCAGCGAGGCTGCTTCGATATCATTATGACCCGGTTTCCAGACCGGCACCGGGATGGTGATGGCCAGCATCGGCAATTGGGCCGGCAATCTGACCTCAATACGTTTCGGACCGAATGGTTCGGGCTCTGTCGGATTGAAACGGGACGCAATCGGACGTGCTTTCATGCGGCCGAACGTGGCGGCCACACGCTTTTTCACCTGTTTGAAATCGACATCCCCAACCACCACGACAACGGCATTGCCCGGCACATAGTGCAGTTTATAAAAGTCGCGTACATCCTCAATGGTCAGTTTCTTCAGATCCTGCATCCAGCCGATGACCGGATTGCGATAGGGATGCAGCCGCAGCGATACCGCCGAGAGTTCCTCGAACATATGGCTGTTCGGATCATCTTCGGTGCGCATACGCCGCTCTTCCATAATGACACGAATCTCTTTCTGAAAATCTTTATCGCGCAGCGCCAGATGCGCAAAGCGCTCTGCCTCCATACCGATCACTTCATTCACGCGGGTTGCCGGCACAGTCTCGAAAAATGCGGTGTAATCGGTGGTGGTGAAGGCATTATCGCGTCCGCCCATGGCGGCAATACGTTTACTGTATTCGCCGGCAGCAAGTTTTTTCGAGCCTTTGAACATCATATGTTCGAACACATGCGCCAGACCGGTCTTGCCCGGCATCTCATCACGGCCACCGACCTTGAGCCATACCTGCACCATCGCCACCGGGGCGGAGTGATCTTCCTCAACAATCAGTTTGGCGCCGTTTTTGAAGGTTGCCTCCTGCAATTCGGCGGCACTGGTGCCAGTTACAAAAAAACTGACAAACAGGGATAATATCAACGTCAATCGTAATGGCATGCGAACTCCGGATGGGGAATATGATAGTCTGTTTTCAAGATGCGGGATATTGAGCCAAAGCGATTGCCCGGGGAAGTGTTGATTATAACTCAGTGCTTCCGTGCAGACCACGGATAGACTGATTTTTGTCAGGATAGCAATCAATCAGCATCTCTCCGGGCAATCGCCAGCAGAACTCTGGGGAAGCGCTGATTAAAGTTGCATGAACGGATGATTCAAAATTGCCAATAGCGCCCGACCCGTGTATCAACGCATGATGCCGAGCCCTGACTACCGTACCGCGCCGCTGGCTACCCGGGCACTTCCGCCCGGCATTGCGTTTATCATTGGCAATGAGGCTGCCGAGCGCTTCAGCTATTATGGAATGCGCGCCATTCTGATCGTCTTTATGACCAACTATCTATTGCATGCCGACGGTACCACGGCCCTGATGGGTGAAGATGAGGCGAAAGGATGGTTCCACCTGTTTGTCTCAGCGGTGTATTTCACGCCGTTGCTGGGTGCTCTGCTTGCAGACGGTGTACTGGGAAAATACCGCACCATTATTCTGCTGTCGCTGGTCTATTGTCTGGGTCATCTGGCGCTGGCGCTGAATCATACAGAAGCAGGACTGGCCATCGGACTGGGGCTGATTGCGCTCGGTGCCTGCGGTATCAAGCCCTGCGTATCATCACATGTGGGCGATCAGTTCGGCGCATCCAATGCGCATCTGCTGTCACGCGTATTCGGCTGGTTCTATTTCGCTATCAATGTGGGGGCCTTTGTTTCCATGCTGGCCACACCATTGCTGCTGAGTGCTTACGGCGCATCGGTTGCCTTTGCCGTACCCGGAATCCTGATGTTGATTGCCACGCTTGTTTTCCGGGCAGGTCGGCACCGGTATGCACATGTACCGCCCGGCGGCATGTCTTTTGTTCGGGATATATTCAGCAGCGAAGGCCTGAAAACCCTTACACGGCTGGCTGTCATTTACATCTTCATTGCCATGTTCTGGGCGCTGTTCGATCAGACCGGTTCCAGCTGGGTATTGCAGGCCGCCCACATGGATCGCACCGTATTTGGTTATGAAATCCTGCCTTCCCAGATGCAGGCGGCCAATCCGTTGCTGGTGTTGGTACTGATTCCGTTGTTTTCCTATGTGATTTATCCGTTTCTGAACCGCTATGTTCCACTCACTGAATTGCGCAAGATCAGTATCGGCATGTTTGTCACGGTGCTGGCCTTTGCTGTTCCCTGCTGGATTCAGATACAGATTGATGCCGGACATTCACCCCATATCCTCTGGCAATTGTTTGCCTATGTGCTGCTGACCTCGGCTGAGGTCATGGTGTCGATCACCTGTCTGGAATTCTCATACACGCAGGCACCCCGGCGCATGAAATCCTTTGTGATGGCATTTTTCATGTTATCGATTTCTGCCGGCAATCTGTTCACCAGCGCGGTGAACTTTTTTATCCGCAATGACGATGGAAGCAGCAAACTGGCCGGGGCCGATTATTTCTTCTTTTTTACCGGCCTGATGCTGGTCACGGCTATCATCTTCGCTGTTGTGGCACGTTTCTACAGCGGCAGGCGTCATCTGCACCGGGAGGCTCTGCATGAATCAGTGCCTGCTGAGGGTTCCATCTGAGACAAACGGCGCAGATGCTCAGTAGTGAACCTGCCACTGAAACTCCGCTGAAGCCCTGTAGCTGACATTGGGCGAAGCATTCAGGCGGCTGCGATACAGGCTGGCACCAATCTGAAATTGCCCGAGATCGGTATCAAATGTCCCTCTTCCCTCAACGGCCAGGATATGTTCGGCCGGTATTTTTACGACTCTGGGACTGAAGCCGTCACGATTGGTTCTGATCTGCCTGAACACCATTTCCCATGATCTCCCAGCCGAATCGACAAGCACACCGCCCAGTGAAAAGGATAAACCATCACCATCAATGGAATGACCCAGACTCTGATTATAATAACGGTAGCCGCTGCGATAAACACTATGTTCGTAAGCAACATTACGATTGGTCAGTGAACCGCTGAATAAATGCGCGGCGGTATCGGCATATTCCATATGCAATCGCCATGATGCCCCCGCATCACCCCATGTGCCCCAGATTTCGCCGCCTATAATCGCCATATAACTGATCGGAAAGCCGCGTGATTCATCCTCGCCGATCCACTGGGTGTAAATCGCATAGGGCAGATCAAACAACGGGGAAACCCAGCGCATATCATAACCGGCCAGTTGGTTGCCAGCCTGATTGGCTCTCGTTACACCCTTTTGACCGACATTATCCCGCCCTGCCAGCGCCCGCAAAAATGTGGCTATATTATGGGGCCTGCCGGCGCCGCCCCACTGAATAGCACGCGAGAAACCCACTTCAAGCGACGGTGTCGGCTTGAAACTCAAACGCATACCAGTCAAAAGCGCGTTGGGAATGGAACGGTTCCCTTCCAGCCTGGCCTGAAACATATGGAACTGCCACGGCCCCAGCCAGCGCAGTACCGGCACATCGAATGCTTCGGAAGCATTGCGCGAAATGGAAATGGCGGGCAACGGTCGGGCATGGGTGGACATGATCAGGCTACCCTCCCAGCCAGGTCCCCACCACCGATCCTGCCAGCCGCCGGATACGATCCAGTTGCCCAGTGAAACGGCCGCGTAAGAACCATCCGGGCGCCAGTGCTTGCCATCACGGGGCTTGCGCACCGCAGCGGTTCCTTCCAGATGCACGGCCAGATAATCCCCCGTCATGGATGCCGTCATGCCGGCCTCTGCAGAGGATCTCGGTGTATCCGTGAAGGTGCGGAAACGGGCCGGCAAACCAACCGCAGCCAAACGGCTGGATGCTTTCACCCGGCTGGAAAATTCATGTTCCATGCGTTGGTGAACGCGCTGCCATGAGGCCCGTAACGCCGAATTGTCCACCTTCTTTTTATCTGCAAGGGCATTGGAGATATCACCCCAAGGAATCGGCCATGTCGTCAGCGGGATGTTCAATAATCCTGCATCTCCCAGCAATTGCAGGTCATGGCGCAAACGCAGATCACCCGGTGCAGCCACCGGATCGGCCAGGGCAGGGGGTGTGAGCAAACAAGCTGCTGTCAGGCAGGCCGCTGTCAGGTGGGCAGCCATCCTGCGATTACCGGAGAGAATGTGCATATTAAGGCCGGCAAGCCGTGCCCGGAATTGTAAAACAGACAGGTTTACCACTAGAACCGCCGCCCCCATTGCACACCAACGCTATCGAAGCTCAGCATCGGCTGGAAACCGCTGCCATCGCGGCGACTACCCACAAAACGCCCGATAGCAAAGCCCATCAGGGCGGCAGCCACCGTATCCGAGG
>CAZWWF010000061.1:2491-7824 GCA_964636805.1 uncultured Zetaproteobacteria bacterium | reverse complement strand
GCCCAGTACTCGGCCGGAAAAGCAATTTTATTCGCCTGCTTTCTGGTCATACCACAGCCTGAACAACGATTGCGATAAAACAACTTCACCACCAGCAACCACAGCCCCAGGGTAAAAATAACCAAAAGCCATGACCAGAAACCAATATGAGGCTTTTGGACTGTTTTCCTTTCACAATAATAGCAATAACGCTTTTTCACAAAGCGATTAAAGATGATTTCTCCGTCTCATACAAGCCAAACATCCTGCAGGATAGAATTAAGCCGTATTCCACCGGTTTTTTTGCATCCTTCAGCCTGACAGGATAAGCTGCGATGATGTTAAAGCGTATCATGTTCTGCCTCGCTCTGGGATTCCCCGTTATTGGCACCATTTCCTCGTCATATGCAGCAACAGATATTTATTTTGTCCGCCATGCCGAAACGATGGGTAACCTTACCGGTCATCACAGCCGTGAGAACGATCGCACACTCTCTCCGACAGGAATCCGGCAAATGGAAAACCTGACCCGGGAACTGGATCGCTTACAATTCGATTATATTATCGTCAGTCCCAAATACCGCGTGCTGAAAACCATTTTACCCTATCTGAAAAAGCACCGACTGGTAGCCGAGATCTGGCCTGAACTGGCAGAATGCTGCTGGCAAAAACAACGAACGTTATCCTCCGGCTCACTCAATCGCGGATCGCGGATCAGTCTTGAATTCGCCATGAAACCCTATTTCAGCTTTGCCAGAGCAGACGACCATTACAGATACAAGACCCGCGGTTATGGGCAGGGCATGATACAAATATCCATGGCAACGGATAGAATTAAACGGCGATTCGCAGGCTCGGATAAACGTATTCTGATTGTCGGCCACTATCATGCCGGCTCTCGCATTATCGAAATCCTGCAAGGCCTCGAACCTGTCGGACGTTATAATATAGCCAATACGCAAATCATCCATCTGCAAGAAGGCAAGACCGGTACGTTCTTCCTGATCAGTGATTAAGGAGAGGTTGATTTATTCCCACCCTGGCAAAGGGGCTTAGCTATAATCTTGCCACCAGCTCCAGCGCCACCTGTTTGTTGTAATCATTGATCTTCCAGTGTGTCGGCATCCAGCCCGCCAGAAAGCGATAAAAATCGGTCTGTGCTACAGGGAACAGTTCACGCCACTCTTTTTCCAGAGCATTCTGATCTACATCACTTTGCCGATCCGTCAGGGCGGATTTCAGTGCTGTAAAATAATCGTCAAGCAAATGCGCTTCGAACTGCTCATGCTCTTTATCATCCAGACAGCTGCCAAGAAAATATGCAACATCCTTCATACCGCAACCGCCGCCGACATATTGAAAGTCAACGACAGCCACCGATCCGGAATCGGCTGAAAAACAGAAGTTGGCCAGTTTGGCATCGCCGTGCACCAGCGTTTTGTAGTGCGCATTACCCAGCATCGAATCAATTACCGGTGCAGCATCACGCAATTTTTCATCCTCCGTCACAGCCAGCTCGTCAGGGCGTGTTGCCAGATGCCAGTAGGTGCCGGTCGGCCATAAACCGGCTGGCTCTGCCCCCATAAATGTGGCATGGAAATTGGCCAGCCAATACAGACAGAGACGCACAGCATCCGGATCAAGTGTTGATCTGCGCAGAGGAAAACCCGCCGCATTCAGATCTTCCAATACAATCAGATGCTCCTCACCGACTGTTTCAGAGGCATAACAGTGCGGCACCCGGCAGGAATCATCGCAGTGCCCTGCCCAGTCGTGATACCAGCGCATTTCCACTTCATAGGATTTTACCTTGCGAAGGTGCGACAAGTCATTGTGCCAGCCACGCGGATGATTCACATCAGATGAAAAAATCACATGTTTGAGCACTGCGCTCGGCGCATCCGAACCGGACAAGGCATAGCGCACGATCTCACCATAGCCACTCCACAGCGACTGAATCACTTCACCGCGCTCTGCAAAATTTGCTCCGGTGGCTTTCACAACCATCTCATTCAACTGTTGATTCATTTGTTATCTCTTGCCATAAAGCTCACGGCTCAGGCTTTCGGCTTGCGTTTGAAACAGTGCACCCACACCTGCGATTCACCGTCCCAGGACATGCCCTTGTGCATGTTCAAAATCAGGGATTGGTACATATTCAGAGAAGTGAAACCTTCCGCCTGAGCATCCGCCTCGGTCATATCGCCGATTTTCTGACGTTTAAGATCCGTCACAATGAACGGGATGCCATCCAGTTCAAACACTTCATTCGGATAGGCATAAACACCATCACGGCGCTGTTCTGTTTTTTTACCATCAAGCGCAGCAGCGACCAGTTTCGGATGGCGTACCAGGCGATCGATGTCGCAAGTCTTTTCAGGGTATTCATTCATATAATCTCCAATATCGGTCAATTCCCCTGAATTATTCAACACGCACAGGAAACATACAATGCGGCTGATTTTAGCAAGCTTGACCTTCCTTTTCCCAATCCCCGTCGAAGAGGTGTAAGCCGGCTGTTCATCCTCTACACTCGGCAATGACCGAGGGAGTGATGACACCGAAAGAATTTATTGCCAAATGGATGGCATCGGAACTGAAAGAGCGCTCTGCTTCGCAATCGCATTTCAATGATTTATGTACCTTGCTCGGCGAACAGACACCGACCGAGTGGTTCTGTTTCGAAAAGGGTGTGAAAAAGACCGGCGTCGGCTCTAGATAGCCCGAGGTATTTGTGGCAGATACCTTTGAAACAGTCGATGTGAGCTGCAACACGGGTGTTTGGTTAATAAATATTTGCATGCTGCTTTGGCTATCGCTATGGTTCGCCGCCCTATAAAAAGGAAAGAGAAATAAGAGGAAGAACGTTCATGTCTTTGGCGCTGGAAGAAAAAAACACAATTATCGAAAAATTTCGTCGTAATGAAGGCGATACAGGTTCCCCGGAAGTGCAGGTTGCCCTGCTGACAGAGCGCATCAATCAGCTCTCCACCGGTCATTTCAAGGAACATCATAAAGATCATCACTCACGTCGCGGCCTGCTGAAAATGGTCGGTCAACGTCGCAACTTACTGAACTATTTGAAGTCCAAGGATTTCGGGCGCTATCGCACCCTGATTGACAGTCTGGGACTGCGTCGCTAAACAGTTTTCGGCGGCCCTGCAAAGGGTCGCCTTTTTTCTTTTTGTCGCTTTGACACCACGCCAGGGACATGTGCGAAAAAAGGAATATATCTATGTTTGAAGTTAAAAAAACACAGGCCGAAATTGCCGGCCGTACTATCTCATTTGAAACAGGACGCGTAGCGCGTCAGGCCGGTGGTTCTGTACTGGCCCAGGTTGGCGATGTCGTCGTTCATGTTGCTGCAACTGCTGCCAAGCAGCCATTGCAGGGCGTGGATTTCATGCCGCTGACCGTTCACTATCAGGAAAAAACCTATGCAGCAGGCCGTTTTCTCGGTGGTTTCATCAAGCGTGAAGGCCGCCCGTCTGAAAAAGAGACACTGACCTCCCGCCTGATCGACCGTCCGATCCGCCCGCTGTTCCCGAAAGGTTACTTTCATGAGACTCAGGTCATCGCCACAGTCATGTCGGCTGATGAATATACCAATCCGGATATCATCGCCATCAACGGCGTCTCCGCTGCGCTGGCCATTTCCGATGTGCCGTTCGCCGAACCGATTGCCGCATCCCGCGTGGGCCTGATCGATGGTGAATTCGTGCTGAACCCGACCTATCAGGAACTCGAAGACTCCGAGCTGGACCTGATCGTAGCCGGTACCCGTAGTGCGGTACTGATGATCGAATCCGAAGCCAAGGAACTTTCTGAAGAGCAGATGATTGATGCGATTATCTTCGGTCAGGAAGGGTATCAGCCTGTACTCGATGCCATCGAAGAACTGGTCAAACTGGCTGGCAAAGAGAAGCTGGTGGTTGAACTGGCTGGCAACGCCGATGTTCAGGAAGCCATCAATGCCGCTTTTGAGGCCGATGTACGTGAAGCCTATGCCACGGTCGACAAATCTGCCCGTGCCGCCAAGATTGATGCATTAAGAACCGCCGCTCAGGAAAAATTCGCCGGAACGGTAGATACCTCGGGGCAGTTCTCCTCCAATGATGTGGCATCTGCCGTGAAAAACCTGGAAAAAAGCGTCGTTCGTCGTTCCATTATTGCCGGCAACCCGCGTATCGATGGCCGTGCCACCGATCAGGTCCGTGCTATTGACTGCCAGACCGGCATTTTGCCAAAAACCCACGGTTCCGCTCTGTTCACCCGTGGTGAAACACAGGCACTGGTGACCATCACCCTCGGCACCGAATCCGATATGCAGATGACCGAATCCCTCGAAGGCGTGGCCAAACAGCGTTTTATGCTGCACTACAACTTCCCGCCGTATTCCGTCGGAGAAGCACGTCGCATGGGCCCTCCGGGGCGTCGTGAAATCGGCCATGGTCGCCTGGCTCGCCGTGGTGTGGAAGCTGTGCTGCCATCCATGGAAGAGTTCGGTTATGCCATTCGTTCGGTATCCGAAATCACTGAATCCAACGGTTCATCGTCCATGGCGTCGGTCTGTGGTACTTCGCTGGCACTGATGGATGCTGGTGTACCGATCAAGGCCGCTGTTGCCGGTGTGGCCATGGGTCTGATTCTGGAAAAAGACGGTTATGCCGTACTGACCGATATCCTCGGTGATGAAGATCATCTGGGCGACATGGACTTCAAGGTGGCCGGTACCCGTGAAGGCGTAACCACCCTGCAGCTCGATATCAAAATCGGCGGTCTGACCCGTGAAATCATGAAAGAAGCACTGGCGCAGGCACATGCCGGTCGCATCCATATCCTGGATGAAATGGCCAAATGCATGGAAGAACCTCGCGACTCCATTGCCGATCATGCACCACGCATGTTCACCATGAAGATCAAGTCCGACAAGATTCGCGAAGTGATCGGTGCCGGTGGTAAAGTGATTCGCGGCATCGTCGAAGAGACCGGAGCCAAGGTCGATATTGCTGACGATGGCACGATTACCATCTTTGCTGTTACCGGTGAAGCCGGTGAAGCAGCCAAGAAAATGATTGAAGATATCGTAGCCGAAGTCGAAGTCGGTGCAGTCTATACCGGTAAAGTGGTCAAGCTGATGGACTTCGGTGCCTTCGTTCGTATTGTCGGTGGTACAGACGGTCTGGTGCATATTTCACAGATTGCCAACCATCGTGTCGAAAAAGTATCCGATGAACTGAAGGAAGGTCAGGAAGTACGCGTGAAGGTACTGGATGTCGATCGCAACGGTCGCATTCGTCTGTCCATGAAAGCGTTACTTGAAGAAAACGCTGAAGCGTAACAACGAAGATCAA
>CAZWWF010000061.1:0-2391 GCA_964636805.1 uncultured Zetaproteobacteria bacterium | reverse complement strand
GGCATGATGCTTCATCATGGCATGGATGCCGAACCCTTTCTGAAGGATGTGCACGATATCAATGCGCACGAGATTCTGGGCACGGATAAAGCACTGGATACGGCTTTGGAACGTCTTCCGGTGCGCAAAGTCATTCATACCAATGGCATCCGTGAACATGCCGAGAAGATTCTCGAGACGCTGGGAATCGCCCATCATTTTGACATGATCTACGACATCCGCTTCAACAATTACATCCCCAAACCATGTCAGCAAACACTGGCCAGACTTATTCAGGCAGAAGGCTCTGCCCCTGAACGAACACTGGTGGTAGACGATATAGCCGATAATTTGCGGGTAGCCAGAGAACTGGGCTGCAAAACGGTCTGGATCACATGCGAGTCCGGAAAGCAATGGGATTTCCATATCCCGACTTTCCATCGCTTACCGGATGCACTACTGGAAAGGGCTATGGAAGATACAATCTAGGAAGGGACTCGCTTTGCACAATCCCACCTTACTTTTTACCTGCCCTGCACGTTCCCCTACTGATTCATCCGTTCAAAGAATTCGGCATTATTTTTGGTCGGGCTCAGCTTATCAATCAGAAACTCCATCGCATCAACGGTACCCATTGGAGAGAGAATCTTACGCAGAATCCACACTTTTTGCAGATCATCGGGAGGCGTCAGCAACTCTTCCTTACGTGTACCTGATGGCGCAATATCAATAGACGGGAAAATTCGTTTGTCGGTTAATTTTCTATCCAGCCTGATTTCCATGTTGCCGGTGCCTTTGAACTCCTCGAAAATCACTTCATCCATCTTCGAACCGGTTTCAACCAGTGCTGTAGCAATAATCGTCAGCGAACCGCCACCTTCAATGTTGCGGGCCGCACCGAAGAAACGTTTGGGACGATGCAGTGCATTGGCATCCACACCACCGGTGAGAATCTTGCCGGATGATGGAACCACCGTGTTATAGGCACGTGCAAGCCGGGTGATCGAATCAAGCAGAATGACCACATCCTTGCCATGCTCAACCAGGCGTTTGGCTTTCTCGATCACCATTTCAGATACCTGAACATGGCGCTGGGCCGGCTCATCAAAGGTGGAGGAAATCACTTCTCCGTTCACCGAGCGCTTCATATCCGTCACTTCTTCCGGACGTTCATCGATCAGTAATACCATCAATTCCACTTCCGGATGGTTGGCCTCGATGGAGTGCGCAATCGACTGCATCATAACTGTTTTACCCGTGCGTGGCGGTGCCACCAGCAAGGCACGCTGACCTTTACCAATCGGGGAAACGATATCAATAATACGGCCGGTCATATCCTTTTTGGCCGGATTCTCGATTTCCATATGCAGGCGCTCATTCGGATACAACGGCGTAAGGTTATCAAACAACACCTTGGTGCGGGCCTGTTCCGGTGATTCTCCATTGGTGGTATCAACCGTTTTCAGGGCAAAATATTTTTCCCCCCGGCGTGGCGGCCTGATTTCTCCGGCCACGGTATCACCCTTGCGCAGGAAAAACCGGCGAATCTGATGACCGGATACATAGACATCATCCGGGCCGGACAAATAATTGGCATCAGGAGAACGTAGGAAACCGAAACCGTCCGGCAGAATTTCGAGTACTCCTTCACTGTAAATCGTGCCGCCGCGCAGGCCATGAGCACGCAGAATAGCGGATACCTGTTCCTGCTTGCGCATACCTGCTGCATTATCGATATCATACGAATCGGCCAGCTCCAGCAATTCGGTTGGAGATTTGGCTGAAATTTCTTTCAGGTGCAGTGTGATACCTTCCATTTCATCGGAAATTTTCTCTTCTGAGTCATCACGGCGCCCGCGTTTGTTATTACGTTCACCTTTTTTCCAGCGTCCGCGACGTGGCTGTTCCTGATTTGCTTCCTGAGTTGGTTCTTTCGCCTGAGGTGATTCTTTCGAAGCTGACTCAGCGGCAACTTCCTTGCTTTCACTGTCCTGACTATCAACAACCTTGCGAGGACGACCCCGACGACGGGGTTTATCCTCAGCCGGTGCTTTTTCCGGCTGGCTTTCTTTTGAATCAACCGGATCAGTTGCCGGGCTTTCTACCACTTTGCGTGGGCGTCCCCGACGACGGGGGTTTACCTCCCCGCTTTCAGCAGGTGTTACCGAATCTGCCACTTCCTGTGGTGTTTCACTTTCCTGAGACATTAAGAATACTCCAAATAATAGATACGTTCAGTGGTAGAAATCATAGTATGCACTGATACAAATAACGGGTGACAACGAATGAAGGCTTAACAATTAACGGCTGACGATAAGTTGACTCATAACCAGTCCAAATTGGCAACCGGAACGCCGGGAGATCCCACGGCAACGAACGGATTTCTAAATGTATCCGGATTCTGTGTCAACC
>CAZWWF010000060.1:1338-7884 GCA_964636805.1 uncultured Zetaproteobacteria bacterium | reverse complement strand
GCCTGCCACCCGCCCAGTGCTTCGGCGCGGGCAATGGCTTGCATGGTGTGCCTGCTGATATCGGCGATGATCTGACATTCCCCCGGCGTTGTCCCGAAAGACAGCGCTCCGCGCCTGGGCCACAGCGCCCAGCGCGGGGCCGGATCGAGACAGGTTAGGCTGCCATCGTTATTGCGCCTGAAATAATCGCCATAGTCATCGCTAAATGCAGAAACCGATGCGCCTGCATCATCATCAATAATCATGGCGGTGCGCTTGGTGCGAATCACATGATCGGGCGTCAGCGGCCCTCGGGCTGCAATATCCGCCACATCCGGCCTGGCCGAGAAATCAACGGCCTCGGCGTCGCTGTCCAGCCACACCAGTACCGGCGTGGCACGCGCCAGTGAAACAGCACGACGCATGACGGCCAGTTGCATCAAATCAATCGTGGCTGGCGTGGATGTGGTCGGTGCAAGCGCCGCCTGTTCATCCAGAAAATCTTCCGCCTTGCTGACCAGCTCAATCATATTCTCGTAACTTTCGCGCCCGTCATGGGCAAAGGTGAACAGGCCATGATGCATTAACACAATGCCTTTTAAGTGCGACCAGTCGATGGCAGCGGTTTTCTGATAGACCTGCCTGGCCAGCACAAAGCCCGGCATGATATAAGGCAGGATCAACACCTCATCTCCATAGATTTCCCTGAGCCGCACTTCACCATCAGTGGTGTTGCTGATCGTGACCACCGCATCGGCATGGGTGTGATCGACAAAGGTGAATGGAATAATGGCATGCAAAATCGCTTCAACCGACGGATTGGGTGCATGCGGATCAAGCATGGCAGCACGCTGGGCATTAACCATGTCCGAATCGGAGAGTGATTCCAGCTGCGCCATTTTGTTCAGCACATCGAGACGTACCGGTGCAAAACCGGGTTTCTCAATGCTCGCCAGATCCCAGCCACTGCCCTTCACATATAGTACCGATTCGGTTTCCCCGAACAAATTAATCACATCGGCCTTGACCGACGTGTTGCCGCCACCATGCAGCACCAGTGATGGTTCGCACCCCAGCAATCGCGATGTATAGACACGCAGCGCCAACGGATCGTCGGCGATGGCAGTGACCTGCTCTTCATCCCATAAGCTGTTCATAAGCCTGCTCCAAAACCTTATTGGCGGCGCAACAGTACCAGACAGGCACCACCACCACTTCCCGGCTGCGGAATCACAGCCAACACGGCATGTGCAAAAATGCCCTGCCTTAACCAGTGATGAACCGATTCTTTCAACACGGCCTTGCCCTGCGAATGCAGGCCACGCCCATGAATAATACAGATGACACGTTTGCTCTCACTGATGGCCCGCCCGACACCAAGCTCCAGCATATCCAGAGCCTCATCACGTGTCATGCCGTGCAGGTCGAATGTCTGCCCAACCGGGGGACGGCCAGCAGCCAAACGCCTGAGCCTGTCTCTTGAAACACCGTCAGCGACAAACACCCATGGATCGCTGGTGGCCTGTACTGATAACGCGGTTGACCGCTTCGACACCGGGCTCACTTGCTCACTCAGGATGGCTGTATTTCCCTTGGGACGATGCGGCTTTGGTTTTGTAACCACGACTTTATCGGCGGCGGACTTCAATGGTTGCACCTTTCCCATCGCTTCAGTGAACAAATCCTGCTCTTTCATTACTCCGGCTTTTCAGGGCGCGACATCAATTGAACAAGCGCGTCCTGAATATTCAGCTCTCCGGTCAATATGCGGTGCACGCTTTGCATCAGTGGTAATTCAATTGCCAGCTTTTCAGCCAGATGATCCACTGCCATGGCTGTTCGCACACCTTCGACCACCTGACCGATTTCGGCTTTTGCCATATCAAGCGATTTACCCTGTGCCACCGCCATGCCAAATCTGCGGTTACGTGACAGACTGCCGGTACAGGTCAACACCAGATCACCAAGGCCTGATAACCCCATCAGCGTGTCCGAACGCCCTCCACATGCTTCAGTCAACCGCGCCATTTCAGCCAGCCCGCGAGTCACCGCCGCAGCTACTGAATTATGACCAAAACCCAAGCCGTCAGCCATGCCTGCCGCAATGGCAATCACATTTTTCAATGCCCCGCCCATCGCCACACCCACCACATCATCACTGAGATATATCCGGAAATTGGTATCATCGAAAAACCTTGCAACTGCCGCTGCAAATTCAAGGTTTTCCGCCGCCATGGTAATGGCTGTCGGCTGGTTCCTGGCCACTTCAACCGCAAATGAAGGGCCGGACAGGATAGCAATGCGCGACCGGTCGATATACTGCGCCAGCATTTCATCAGTACGAATCAAGCTGTCCGGATGCAACCCCTTGCAAGCGGCAATAACCGGATAATCAGCCCCGGCCAGCAACGGCAGATAATCATCCACAGCCGCACATGGCAAGGCATAGATGCAGGCATCCACATCACGGATTGCCTGATCCACATCGCAACTGACACGGATATTTTCAGGCAATGCTATCCCGGGCAGATACCGGCTATTCTCACCTGTCTCGTGAATAGCCGCGACATGTTCGGCATTACGGGTAAATAGCCTCACCTGCCGCCGTCCGGAACGGGCCAGCACCAGAGCCAGCGCTGTTCCCCATGAACCTGCCCCCAGTACGCACACCTGCTCTCTGTTCATATCCTCTCCTGTCTGAAAAAACATGGAACGGCCAGCATAATCAGGCATACAAGCAAAGGCCAGTCACCCCAGCGCACATAGTGTGTTTGTGCTTTCGATAATTGATATGTACCGAGCAATACGGTTTCAGTCCACCATGGCTTGATGCTGCGAATAACCCCGTCGGGTTGAATAATCGCTGTCACGCCTGTGTTGGCGGCACGCAACACAAAACGCCCTGTTTCTACCGCCCGCATGCGGGCCGCCTGAAAATGCTGCCAAGCCGCGGGTGTCGTGCCATACCACGCATCATTCGTAACATTGACCAGCACCTCGGCGCCATTCATCACCCGTGCTCTGGCCTCCTCCGGAAACAGCGATTCATAACAAATCAATGAGCCGTAAGAAACACCCCCCGCCTGAATCACACCCGGATCTTTTGCAGGTTTGAAATCGGCGATTTCCGGTACCAGCGTATGTAGGAACGGGATCCAATCCGGCACATATTCGCCGAATGGCACCAGATGATGTTTACCGGCAAAGGGCCGTTCTTCCAGCGTCTGATCAACCATGCCCAACGCCGCCCGACCAGAGTCGACCTGTTGAGGTTCAAGAGAAAATAATCCGTTTTGCGCTGTGTGCTGCCCGGCACGCTGACCGGTCAGTTTCAGGCCACCGTATAACAACGGTGTTTGCCAACGCTGCACCTGCATGTTCAACCATTTTTTCCAACCCGGGGTACGCTCCATAAAAAAAGGAATAGCCGCCTCAGGCCAGATAATGATATCTGCCTCTGCAGCCACGCCGGTTGACATGGTACCGTAGCGTCGCATGGTTTCGCCCACAAAAGATGCATCCCATTTATGATCCTGCGGAATATTCGCCTGCACCAGCGCGGCCCGATACTGTTTCCCCTGCCCCTGATCAATCGCCGGAGCCAGCATGAACAACAATATGGCGACACCGGCTCCGACTCCGCCCGGATAAAGTGATCGTGATCCGGGCGACAGCAGCAACAACAACGAGGCAGCAATCAACGCGGGAAACAGCGCCAGACCATACACACCAAACCATGTTGCCCAGCCAATGGCCGGTGTATCCAGCATCAGGTTACCCAATGCTGTCCATGGCAAGCCTGTAAATAAATGACCTCTCAGCCACTCTTCTCCCACGGCCGCCGCAGGAAAAACCAGCAATATCCAATTTGTTCTCCCGGCCAGTTTCCAGGTCAACCACGCCCACATGGCAGGCAGCAATGCCATGACACAACCCACCAGCAACACACAAAAAGCAGCCGCAATCCACGGCAGGTGCCCGAAAGTATGCAGTGTCGGTGCCAGCCACCATGCCCCGAATCCAAACCAACCCAGGCCGAACGCAAAACCGGTGAACAGTGGTGCACCCTGACGAATAAACCACAACCAGCCGGTCATGGCCGGGATAACCAGCCAGATTTGATCGAAGGGAGAAAATGCAAAAGGCATCAATGCCCCGAGCATCAGTGCAAAAAGGGCATGGAGTTTTCTGTTACCTGTCACTGATCGATCATAGTGGATGATTGATTCGCCGACTTCTGAATACGCACTTTGGTAATGCGTCGCGGATCTGCCTCCAGCACCTGAATCTGCAGCCCTTCCAGCATAAGCTTCTCACCATGCTTGGGGATGCGACCAAGATATGCGGTCAGCCACCCGCCCACGGTATCATAATCACCCTGTGAAAGTTGCATATCCAGTGCTTCGGCCAGTTCTTCGATATGCATACGCGCCTGAACAATAAAACTGCCGTCATTCAGCGGATGTAATTCGCTCTCTTCTTCTTCGCCATCCTCACCGATTTCACCGATAATCTCGCGCACCAGATCCGGCAGTGTAATCAGGCCAGCGGTTCCTCCGTATTCATCCAGAACGATAGCAATCTGACAGGAATGTTCGCGCATCTCGGATAACAAACCGGACACCTGTTCCAGCTCCAGCACCCGCAGACATGGGCGCAGCAATGTTTTCAGCTCGGGAGATTCACCATTGATACGCGCCGCAACCACATCCCGAACATGCACCACACCCAATACATGGTCGATATCACCCTCCATGACCGGCATACGGCTGACGCCCTTTTCCAGCATGGCTTTTTCAATATCAGCCAGTGACGTATCTGCCGCAACCGCATGAATTTCCGATCGTGGCACCATCACTTCGCGCACACGCATGTCATGCAATTCAACCATGCGCTCAAGCATGCTGCGCTGGTCATCCGACTGCACCGCCTCAGCCCGACCCAGCACAGCCAATAACTCCTGCTCATCACGCCCTGGTCGCAAACGATCAATCAACAGTTTGCGCAAGCTGTGCATCCAATCTTGAATCATGCTCATGGACATTCTCCAGAGATATTGTCCAGTTCGGGATAAGGATTATGCAATCCCATACGACACATGGCTTCCCGCTCCAGGGCCTCCATCGAAACCGCATCATCATCTTTAATATGATCAAAACCAAGCAAGTGTAGCGTGGCATGAATAATCAAATGCAGGCAATGATCCGGAACAGACAAGCCGAGGCGATTCGCTTCCTGCGTTATAAATGGCACCGATAACGCGATATCGCCCAGCGATTCGGAAAAATCATATGGAGATTCCTGCATGGGAAAGGACAGCACATCGGTCATTTTATCCATATCACGCCATTGCAGATTCAATACCTGGATTATCTGATCACTGGCAAAGCGGATACATAGATCAGGTTTACAATCCAGCCATCCGGCTACCGCACAAGCAGTGGCTACTGCTTCTTCGATACGTTCCGGAGGTTCAAAATCCTCGTCCACATCTTCATCGACAACAATATCAACCATGGGCCGGGCCTTCTTCACGATCCTCATAGGCATTCACAATTTTCTCGACCAACTGGTGGCGTACCACATCCTTGCTGCTCAACCGGCATATGGCGATATCATTGACATGCTCCAGAACCTGCAGCGCATGCAATAAGCCACTCTTCTGATGGCGGGGCAAATCGACCTGAGTCACATCGCCGGTCACCACCATTTTGGCCCCGAACCCGAGGCGCGTCAGAAACATTTTCATCTGTTCGGGTGTGGTATTCTGCGCTTCATCCAGAATCACAAAAGCATCATTGAGCGTGCGCCCGCGCATATAAGCCAGTGGCGCCACTTCAATGCGCCCCTGCTCAATCAGTGCATTCATTTTTTCAACGCCCAGCATATCCGCCATGGCATCGTACAAAGGGCGTAGATAGGGGTCGACTTTCTGCTGCAAATCACCGGGTAAAAAGCCCAGGCGTTCGCCTGCTTCCACAGCCGGGCGGGTAAGAATAATACGCTCCACACGATTTCCGTTCATCGCGGCAACTGCCGCCGCCACGGCAAGATAGGTTTTACCGGAACCGGCAGGGCCGACAGCCAGTGTCAGCGTCTTGTTTTGAATGGCTTTCAGATAGGCACGCTGGTTCGGTGTTTTACCGCTGATATGCCGGCGCCCGGCAATGATGACATTCTCCTCCGGCTCTTCCCCCCCGGCCTCCACCGTTACATCACGACCATCATCTCGCAACACCCCCTCCACATCGACATCGGTAAATTCTCCCGGCTGTTTCGCAGACAATCTCAGCAAACGATGCATCGCCTGACCAGCAGCATCGGCACGATCACCTTCAATCTGCCAATGCCCCGGCCGACCCAGAAAACGCACCTGATAAAACTGCTCCATACGTTTCAACACCCAGTTGCCGGCCCCGCACAGATTTTTCAGAGCGGATGGCTCAAGCGCTTCGAGATGCAGAGGGATATTCATAATAAAACCGTCATATGGTGTATCATGCACTCAATTGTCGGTAAGAATCAACTCGCCGCGCAACGACTGGCCATAAGCTTCAACAATTCGCA
>CAZWWF010000060.1:0-1238 GCA_964636805.1 uncultured Zetaproteobacteria bacterium | reverse complement strand
AAAACATCCGAGCCGCTTTGCACCGGCAGATGCAGATAAGGCATCAATTGCGGAATCTCTCCGAATGCAACACACAATTCCTGTGTCATTTCTATCGGATGACTGGTGGTGAAACGCAAGCGTTTCACCCCCTCCAGTTCGGCGACAGCATACAACAGCATGGTAAAATCCCATTCTTCGCCATCCGGTCCCATGCCCCGGTAACCATTGACATTCTGGCCCAGCAGGCTGAGTTCCACCGCCCCGCCGGCAAGCAACTGGCAACACTCTGCCAGAATATCTGCAACCGGTCGGGATAATTCAGGTCCGCGCGTATAGGGAACAACACAGAAGGTGCAAAACTTGTCACAACCCTCCATGATCGTCACAAAACCGGATATTCCATGATTTTCCACTTTTGGCAGGTGGTCAAATTTTTCGATTTCCGGCATATCGATTTCGGTCACACGAACACGGTCCCGGCGAATCTGTTTGACCATTTCAGGCAGCCGGTGATAGGTCTGGGGGCCAAACACGATATCAACATAAGGTGCACGTTGCTGAATGCGCTCACCTTCCTGCTGACCGACACAGCCACCAACACCGATAATCATATCGGGGCGTTTGTCTTTCAGTTTTTTATAACGCCCCAGTTCCGAATATACTTTTTCCTCGGCCTTTTCGCGTACCGAGCATGTGTTCATCAGAATCACATCGGCATCTTCCGCCATTCCCACCAGCCGAAGACCATAGGCTTCTTTCATCATATCGGCCATGCGTGATGAATCGTATTCATTCATCTGACAGCCATAGGTTTTGATAAAAAGGGTATCAAGGTTTTTCGATGCTTTTAGTTTCATAGAACCGCGAACGCTAGAAGCTGCCCAAGTCCACTGCAATTATTATATCCAAAAATACTTTTATCCAGTTAATCATGCCTTGGCTGTTAGCATGAACAGAACATTATCCTCCGGTGCAGATCGTCATCTCCACTTGCCAGGGGTGCTTTAAAGCGCCCCTGGCATATAAACAAGGTCATTCTCTTTACGGTCTAAGAATCGATCCTCCGGCAGGATCATCAAACGGCTTCAGTGGTGGTAATCCTTTGGCAGACAGGCCGCCTGCACCGACAGCCGGTATCGAATTCATAATATCCGTAGCTCCACCGGCAGCAACTATTTGACCTTCCGGATAACTGAACGATGGGTGATCAAACGGCGCTTGTTCATTGGCAACACGAGGATCTGTTAATGCCCTCA
>CAZWWF010000059.1:0-8037 GCA_964636805.1 uncultured Zetaproteobacteria bacterium | reverse complement strand
GCATGAACGGAGTCCCGACAGCAAAATAATCACAGACGATATGACTGAAATCATCTTGCTCGACCAGCGCTGGTGGCAGATGGGCTATGCCGATGAAGTCTTTGCGTTTGAGGTCATCAATCAGCGGATGGGCTTTATCGAAGCCACGCGGTGCGGTTTTCAGGCTGCTCCCGGACATGGGAAACCAGCGGCTGAACTGCTTATTCTCACGGGCTTCTAACCAGATGTCCGGCTTTTCAACGATGGCTGTGCGAATTTTTTTCAGTGCATCCGATGGTGGGTGCCAGATGCCGACACCGACAAAACATTCCGCTGCACTGATATGCACATAATAACCCGGCGCATGTACGTTTTTGCCTGCTTCATGACGAAACTGGATGCCGATATTGGTTTTATACGGTGTTTTATCTCTAGAGAAGCGGGTATCGCGGTATACCCGCATCAGTGAACCGCCTGTTTTTCTATTGTCTGCGAGAAAGCGGGGTGCAAACCCGGGCAATTGTTCTCCTACTGCTTCAATAAATGCCAGCGCCGGTGCCCTTATTTCATCATCGTAACGCTGTTTATGACCGGAAAACCAGTCTCGATTGTTATTGGCAGCCAGTTCCTCAAGGAAGGCAAATGTTGATGATGAGAAGTGCGGTTGAACTGTTAGCATTTCCCGAAATTGGCTGCATTCATGTTGACCCACTCTTTCGCAGCTTCTTCAAATGTCAGGACCTGCCCTTTTTCCGCAAGCTGTTGCCGGTACTGCATGATATGACAGACCTGTTCGACCATACGTACGCGAAACCGGGTTTGTTCATCAAGAAACATCACACCAATTTCAAAATAGTTGTCATCATCGAGTTTGCGTCGCCAGCGAACGACACAGAATGCTTCGAACGCGGGTTTTACATGTGGAATCCGGATTTTCAGCACTTTTCCCTCTTCCAGAAATACATTGCTTTTGAATGCAAGGCCGCCACCGCTGATATCACGCATCGGCATGTGAAGAACTTTTTGTTGCGGGAACACCTGAATCGGTGCTGTGGCCGGGTGACGGAAAAAGGCTCTGCGTTCATCCATCATGATTGACCTCCGAGATAGGTTGGTTCCAGACCCATCTGACGATAAGTACGGAAACGTTCGCGAGCAGCCTGTTTCAGGGATTCATCCCAGCCATCGACAAAATCCACGATATGTGAAAATCCGGACACATCGGGCGGTATTTCCATGCCACCATTAATGAGTACTTCAGGCTGATTATCGCGCAGGATGACGGTGGACAGCAAAATCGGGTGATCGGTGTTTTGGCTTTCATTGGCCTCAGCTATGCCGTGGGCCAGAAAAGATTCGGGATGAATCGTCCATAGCCTTTCATCAAGCTGGGCGGCAAAACCGGCATCGGGACAAAGAATCAATGCATGCGGGGTTAAGCGCCTGCGTCTGAGCAACAGGCGGGCAATGCCCTCCACGCGGTCGGGTCGTTCCAGCAGTTCAAAGTGAACCTGTATTTCATGATCGTCGGTCAAGTTACCCTTTCTCCTGTTTCCCATTCCCAAGCTTTCCTTTCCAAACCCGCATAAGAATAAACAGTGATGCTATCGGCATGATGAGTATCAAAGCACTGGCTGTCGATGGCTGGATATGATAACCCAGCCCCAGCACCGCCGCTTGCACGGCTACGAGAAAACCGGGAATCTTCCATGCCCATGGTGATTTTTCCCATGTTGCGACCGGCCATGCCGCCGACCAGCGCCAGAATAGCCACATCGTTCCGATGCCGATGATCAGCCCGACCGCCACATCGAGTGGAAAATGCACGCCGACGTAAATGCGCCCGATGGCGGCCAGCGCAAACAGGGCAGCTATGCTCCAGCTGCGCCAGTCCCGGCGCGACCAGATCAGAAAAGCCAGCAAGACCATGACGCCATCGGAAGTAGCATGGCCGGATGGGAAACTGTGGGACGTGAGCGTATGCCCGAGTACATGCACATGATCGAGTACAGCGGGGGGGCGGGGCATATCGAACAGCCGTTTCAACATTTGCGCGATCAGGCCGGAGATAAGGTAAGCCAGCACAGACGCAATGCCGAGGCGCAAACGAAACAGCATGAGCAGTGTACACAGCAATGAAATCACCAGCCCGTCGCCGAGGCCGGTGACCGTGCCGAAAAAGGCATCGCCCAGTGGTGTATGGGCATCATTGACCAATCGGAACAGGGTATGAGAATCGGCGGCAGCTTGCATTGGCGGCACGCTACTCAGCTATGCGCCCGGATTCTACTGGTTGCGATTTCTACGGAAATGGTCAGGGTGTGTGCCTCCTGAAGGGGTTTATCATCCCCTTCGTCTGCCCGGCAATCACTGATGTCCGGCGATTCGGAAAAACTAAACAGCATTCAACATCTCAGTGAGTCCTGATCAAACAGGCCATGTTCGGATGCAATGGATTCAAAACAATATGAAATTCGATCAACTCGGCTTATCAGCCGAACTCCTGCGTGCGGTCAACGATCAGGGATATACAACCCCGACGCCCGTGCAGGAACAATCTATTCCTGTGGTACTGGCAGGCCACGATATTCTGGCCGGCGCACAGACCGGTACTGGCAAGACTGCCGGCTTTACGCTGCCGATGCTGCATTTGATGCAGAAAAATCATGTCGAGCGGCATCATCAACGTCCGGTGCGGGCGTTGGTATTGACGCCGACGCGTGAACTGGCGGCGCAGATTGGCGAAAGTGTTTCGACTTATGGTAAATACCTGCCGTTACGCTCCACCGTGGTATTCGGTGGTGTGGGCATCAATCCCCAGATTGAGAAGTTAAGGCGCGGCGTCGATATTCTGGTGGCTACGCCGGGGCGTTTGCTGGATCTGGCCAACCAGCGCAAGGTAGACCTGTCAAAAATCGAGTTTTTTGTGCTCGATGAAGCCGATCGCATGCTCGATATGGGTTTTATTCACGACATTCGCCGTGTGTTGAAACTGTTGCCAAGGCAGCGTCAGAACCTGTTATTTTCGGCCACGTTTTCCAAAGAGATCAAACAACTGGCCAGCGGTTTTCTTAACGCACCGGTATTTGTCGAGGTGGCGCGCAACGAAGCCACCCATCAGGTCACGCAGGTCGTTCACCCGGTCAGTAAATCGAAGAAGCGGGCATTGTTATCGCATTTGATTTCCGAAGGTAACTGGCAGCAGGTGCTGGTGTTCACCAAAACCAAACATGGTGCGAACCGCTTAACCAAACAACTGGAGTCCGACGGCATTCATGCTGCCGCTATTCATGGCAACAAGAGCCAGTCGGCGCGCACCAAAGCGTTGGCGGACTTCAAAAAAGGCGGCATCCGCGTTCTGGTTGCCACCGATATTGCTGCACGCGGACTCGATATCGATCAGCTGCCGCATGTGGTGAATTTTGAGCTGCCGCATGTGGCTGAAGATTATATCCACCGCATTGGCCGCACCGGTCGGGCCGGCCGCACCGGCGAGGCATTGTCGCTGGTTTGTGGCGAGGAAGATAAATTATTGCGCGGTATCGAGCGCTTAATGAAAAAATCGATTCCGCAGTCCGTTATTGCAGGTTTTGAACCGCGACCGGAAGATGAACTGCAAGCACAGCCTGAACAGCAGCGCGGCAGACCCGAACACCGTCGGCACAATCCGCATTCGCCGCGCAAACCGCGCAGCGCTCGCGGCAGACGCCCCGGCAGGCGTGAAAGGGAAGCCAGAAAGGTTTCATGAGCAAACAGCTAGTGGTCGGCGTATGTCATGGCCCGCGTTGCAGGGATTACGGTGGGCTCACACTGGCCTCGCAGTTGAAATGCCAGGGTATGGCAGTTGAGTCTCTGGGTTGCCAGAGTTTATGTGCGTATTCTCCGATTGTCCGTTTGCATGATCGCGTTATCCATCGTGCTACACTGGAGCGAACGGGAACAACTGCGGATACACTGGGGAAATGCTACTGCTTGTCTGATTGAGCTGTCGGGCTAGACTTTCCATATGCATACGATCAGACAAATGATGAAAAACAATCGAGACTGGTCTGAGCGAATCAGAAAAGAGAATCCGGGTTATCTTGAGTCCATTTCGCATAGCCAAAAGCCGGAGATTCTGTGGATTGGTTGCTCGGATGCCCGGGTAGGGCCGGATCAGCTGATCGGCCTGCCGATGGGGTCTGTATTTGTGCACCGCAATGTTGCCAATGTGTTTGCAACCAATGATTTAAACTGTCTGGCTGTACTGGAATACGCGATTGATGAATTGAAGGTGCCCAATATTGTGGTTTGCGGTCACTACGGTTGCGGTGGTGTTAATGCGGCGCTTGAACATAAAGGCGTGAACCCGGTTGATCTGTGGCTGGATCAGGTGCGCTTTGTTTGTAATCGGTATGCTGAAGAATTAAACCATCTGGAACGCAGTGAACGCGCCAATCGTTTGGCAGAACTCAATGTTGAAGCTCAGGTGCATAATATCTGTCGTAATACGATTATACGTGAGGCATGGAAGCGCGGACAGCAGGTCAATGTGATCGGTGTAATCTACGATATTCACGATGGGCTGCTTAAGCAGTTGGGGATTGAGTTCCGCAGCCAGGAAGCATGGGAAGCATGCTACGGGGAAGTTTTTTCCGGTTGAGTCAGGCATCCGGCACGGCGAAGTAACACCCTGATTTCTTCAAGCAAATAGATTTCAGCCTCTTCGATGCCTTTATCCCTGGCTTTCCTGATAATATAAGGCCGGACGATCCATCTAATGGGTATAAGCAGAGTAAAGCCGCCTAAAAGTGTCCCGATCAGGACAGGTAATATGATATTGCTGTTGAATGTTTTGCCCGGGTCGATGAAAGCTATGGTCAGACTGATCAGACTGATCACCAACCCTGCTATCAAATATGCAACGTTATGATCCAGATCCCGGCCCATGGAAATATTGAAAAATACGTTTTTGTTTGCTCGGGAAATTTCAAGAGATAGCTTGAACTTCCAGAAATGCCCTCTGCTTAGATAGATATCCCAGTGCGCTGTAAACGGGCTGGCTCTGGCACGGATGACACGATGAATGGTATAGCCCTTGGTTTCGGGATATTGTTCTTTCAGGTTTGCAAGAAGCCACTCTCCGATCATTTCAAGCATGGCTTTCGGTTCATCTTTTGAATATCCACTCATATCCAGATGGAAGACCGGTTTCATTTTCATGTGCCCGCACCTCTTAAGGAGATGCTGATTGATTGCTATCCTGGCAAAAATCAGCCCGCTCAGACAAAACTGTCATTTTTATATTTGTTTGTAAACCAAGCACTTACGTGCCTGGTTTTAATTTATGGCTCCTGCCATGCACCTGCTGGCGGCATGCCCGCTTTAATCCAACTATCCTGTCGAATTGTAGTGCTCTGCCCGTGGGGCGTGCCGAATACACGGCATTTTCAGAGCATCCTGAAGATTGGCTGGTTCTCTCATGTTTTCATCAGATGACCAAGTATAACGTAAAATGGGAAAATGGTGAATGCTGAACAGATTTCCAGTTCGGTTTTTTGTATCAGTTGTTCATCCCTTGTGGTTGTCCACCGTTGCTGGAATCGTGCCGCCTGAAGCCTGCATATTCATCGCCTCGGGGTGTGACCTGTAATGGTTACGTACAACTGCAGCCAGCTTTTCTTTTACTGTTGCGTCCAGCTGAGCAGGGGATGAATCCGGCAGTACGGCGATCAGTGCATTAAGCAGTTGATCCTGCGGGGGGGGCATGCGCTCTATCCATGCGTTCAGTAGGTTGGGATCCACACAGGCAGGCAGTGATCCCATGATGCCGACATCGTTTTGATCATGCACCAGCAGGCCTGTCGTTGTGCCCCGATCCAGTGTCAGAACCTGGAAAAAATAGAGCGTATGATAGGCAAGCTGGGCAAGGCGTTGTGCATCGGTAGGTGCAGCTGCGTTTTGCAGGGTGTCGGTGAGGATGGCGAGATAAGTGTCGATGGCCGCTGTGCCAACGGTTTGAGCCAGGGTATAGTCTGCATCCGCATCATCAGAACGATAATTTTCCAGATAAAAGTGGGCTACGCCACGGTGGCGGCCGAGTGCCGGGATATGAAAATAGCGGTCGCCCTGTGATTTGGCTTCGTCGAATTGCGCCGGAGCCGCTGCTTTCAAGGCTGTCAGAAATTTTGCTGTGTGGGCAGGATTCACGTTGGAGGGATTCAGGTCTGCCATTATGCGCCAGTATCCCTGCCCCTGTTTCATCTTTGTCCAGCTGATGTGGATATGTACGGACGGAGCTAACGGGTGTTTCGGGTGGATGATGGTTGAGATGGCGGTGGCCGAGCCAAGTTTCTTTTCCGGATGATCATCGTAATGCACTTGCGAGACATTCACCGATCCTCGTCCGAACAGATCCCCGTCTGCTGTTTCATAACGCATACCACCACCATGATTCCCTTTATCGCGAAACCATTCGACTTTGGAAAATGATTGGGTGCTGTTCATGCTTGCAGCAAGCTTCTCCAACCCTGATACAAAGCGCTGTTGCAGGGATGTAACCAGTTCGTTCGCACGGGCTGCGCTGGTGGATGATGCCGGAATGCGTTTCATGTGAGGGTATCCTGTGGTGCTTGAATAGCGGGAGAGTATGGAGGACAATAGGGGTAGCTTCAAGTATGCACTACCATGATAATGGCGCAAACATCTGGTTTTTAAGAATAAATGAACCAAATGACTTGTATGTTCTGAGTGGTTCTAGTACGTAACAGATCAGCCTGTCTACCTGCCAGTTATTCAGGAACAAGCCAGTTAAAACAGAATTGACCTTTGCCCTCTGTGAGACTGTCTGAAATCCAGTTCAATGATGCTTTTATTGCTTTTTGTGCATGCCATGGCGGATTGATAATCAATAAGCCTGAACCAGACATGTGCATATCCGGGAAGCCATTATGACAGTCCAGTTCCAGTCTGAGTATTTTTCGGATTCCGGATTGTTTCAGTTCACGAAATAAATCATTATGGCGTCCAGCGGGTAACAACGGATACCAGATGACATAAGTCCCGGTTCGGAAGCGGGGGTATACACCGGCAATGGCACGGGCTACTTTTTTGTATTCATTTTTATCTTCATAGGAAGGGTCGATAAAAACCAGACCGCGATTCTCTTTCGGAGGTAATAATGCGCCCAGAGCTTCGAAGGCATCGCGCTTGTGCAGGGAAATTCCGCGACTGTTGTTGAAGCTATGGCGTAGCATATTGAATTCCTGGGGATGCAAGTCGCAGGCGGCCAGTCGATCCGTGTCCCGCAGCATGGATGCAAACAGGGCTGTGGAGCCGGGAAAGTGTTGAAAGCCACCACCGGTGTTGTTGCTTTCAATTAACTTGATCCAGCGCTCCGCACCTGCCGGTTTTGGTTGATGACGCAGGTGCCATATTTGTGCGATGCCAGTATCAAACTCTCTGTTCTTCAACGCTTCAGGTGATCGGAGGTCATAGATACCACGGCTGGCAAAGGCATCAAACAGGAATAGCGGCGATATTTTCTTCTGCATACCGGCGACCAGATCGCCGAGGATGATATGTTTCAAAACATCGGCGTGATTGCCGGCGTGATAACTGTGCTGATAACTGAGCATCGCTGCATACTGAATAGCTGTACCGGTGTTGCAAACAGCCATGCACCACGCCAACCATATCTCATGAGTATTATCCATGAAGATGAGCGGTTTATACCTTTCAGAGTATTAGGGCGTGTTCACACTAATTTTGGCCGTAGCGAAATAGCCATTTTTGTTTCTCTGCAAGGCATTTCGAGCGCAATGTGCTGAATGCACATCAGCGAAAAATAACGTAGCAGCGTGCAAAAATGGCATTGCCCGCAGGGCTGCACCCCAAATGAGGCCATTCAGCGTTGCTTGTCGTTTATTTGGATTCACCAAACTGCGCTCTTCACGCCTTGACTGGCCTCGTCTTTTGCAAACAAATGAGGCAGCAGCGCTTCGATCAGAATTAGTGTGAACAAATCCTAGTGGTAAGAAAATAGTCTGTCGACTATACTGTCATATATGACAGTTCGGA
>CAZWWF010000058.1:0-8059 GCA_964636805.1 uncultured Zetaproteobacteria bacterium | reverse complement strand
GGGTATTTGAAATCAATCGCAATTTCCGCAATGAAGGCATTGATGCGACCCATAATCCAGAATTCACCATGGTGGAGTTTTATCAATCGTATGCCGATTTCACCGATGCGATGGATACTACCGAAGGACTGATTCGCGATATCGCCGCTGAACTGGACGTGACACAGGCGCATTGGGAAGGCGTGGATATTGATTTGTCACAGCCATTCCGCCGTCTGAGAATTGATGAAGCGGTATTCGAGAAACGCCCCGATGTGCGCGGGCATGCCAATGACAAGGCCTTGCTGGCCACGGTTTGTCTTCAGGTTATACCTGACTTCAAGCCTCTAATTACTTGGAAAGCCGGGCATTATTTGATGGCACTGTTTGAAGAGCTGGTCGAGCCCGAACTGATGCAGCCGACCTTTGTTACCCATTATCCGGTTGATGTATCGCCGTTGGCGCGGCGCAATAATGATGACCCGAGCGTCACTGATCGATTCGAGTTGTTTATGGCCGGGCGTGAAATGGCCAATGGCTTTTCCGAACTCAATGATCCGGATGATCAGCGTCGTCGTTTTATGGCACAGGCAGAAGCTAAAGCCGCCGGCGATGAAGAAGCCACCGGCGTGGATGAAGATTATCTGCGGGCGCTCGAATTTGGCATGCCGCCTGCTGCCGGCGTTGGTATTGGCGTGGACAGGTTAGTCATGATGCTGACCGGACAGCATTCCATTCGTGATGTACTGTTGTTTCCGCTGATGAGGCCTGAATAAAAAGGAGCTTTTCTCCATGCATGCAAAAGATATTATGACCACAGATGTGGTGGTATGCCATCCGGAACAGACCGTGGCTGATATCGCTGCTGTTCTGAATGAAAAGTCATTCCGAATGATTCCTGTTGTTGATTCGGATCGCAAAATTCTGGGTGCTGTGCACTCTCTCTCCGTCCTGGCCAGCCTGGTGCCCAGTTATATTGTGACCGGGGATTTGAAATCTATTCCTTATGCCCCCGATATCGGCCTGTTACGCAAGCATTATGAAAAGCTGTTGCAGTCGAAAGTTCGTGATGTCATGGATAACAATCCGACCATTGTGAGCGCGGATGAATCCTTATTATCCGTGACTGCGGCTCTGATTACCTATGATCGTTTTGAGTATGCGCTGGTTGCTGATGATGATGAGCATCTGGTGGGTATCATCTCTTCCAGTGATATTTTGCGACGTCTGGCAAAAAGCCCACACGTGAACAGCGACGATGCATAATACGAGCGAACATATGGCATCGGTTATTTTCGGGCTGGATCCGAGCTGGGTGGCTGTATCCATTTTGCTGGTAGTTTATGGCGTGATTATGGCCGAGAAGTTTAACCGGGCTGTGTTGTCGCTGCTCGGTGCAGGTTTGATGATACTCTGTGGCGTGCTGACTCAGCAGCAAGCCGTAGCCGGCGTTGATTTCAATACCATTGGCTTGCTGACCGGCATGATGGTGATTGTGGCCATCAGTCAAAAAACCGGCATGTTCCAGTATGTGGCGATCAAGGCAGCCAAAAGCGTCAAAGGTAGTCCGTGGGGCATTCTGGTCATGTTGTCGGTAGTCACCGCCGTATTTTCCGCCTTTCTCGATAATGTGACCACCGTGCTGCTGATTGCACCGGTGACGCTGTTGATTACCGATGCGCTGGGTGTGCGCCCCTATCCGTATCTGTTTGCCCAGATTCTGGCTTCCAATGTGGGCGGAACGGCTACCCTGATCGGCGATCCGCCCAATATCATGATAGGTTCGGCGGCTGGACTGAGTTTTTATGATTTTCTGGTCAATCTTGCCCCGATTACGCCGGTGATTTTCGCGGTCATGCTGGGCATTATCTGGTTCATGTTCGGTCGCGATCTGCATGCCACCGAAGAAAACCGGGCGTTGGTGATGAGATTTGACGAGAGAGAAGCCATCAAGGATGTGCCGCTGCTGAAAAAGAGCCTGAGCGTATTGTTTCTGGTCATTGGCGGCTTTACGGTTGCACACAGTGTGCACCTGGAGCCGGCTTCGATTGCCATGTTTGGCGCGGCGTTATTGCTCCTGCTGCAAACATTCGGGCAGTCACTGGAAGGTAAAGATCATGCCTACGAAGGCATTATGGCGGAAGTGGAGTGGACGACGATCTTTTTCTTTGTCGGTTTGTTTATTATTGTTACCGGCGTGGAACATACCGGCGTGATCGAAATGCTGGCCAATAAAACGTTGGAGCTGACCGGTGGCGACTTCAATGCCACTGTTGCTGCTATTCTGTGGGTCTCCGCCATTGCTTCGGCCATGATCGATAATATCCCGTTCGTGGCTACCATGATTCCCTTGATTCATAATATGGCACCGGCATTCGGCGGACCTGATGCAATCGTACCATTGTGGTGGGCTCTGGCGCTGGGGGCGTGCCTGGGCGGTAACGGTTCATTAATCGGTGCTTCGGCCAACCTGATTGTGGCTGGTTTTGCCCAGCGCGCCGGTCATCCGATTGCTTTTCTGGTATTCCTGAAACACGCATTTGGACTGATGCTGATCTCCGTCGTCATATCACATATCTATCTCTATCTGCGTTATTTATCATAATGATGCAGCCCAATAGCGGAGGGCAGCCTTGAGTCTGGAATTGTTTCGTTCCTATGAATGGATGCTGGCCAAACGTTATTTGCGTTCGCGCCGCAGCGAACGCTTCGTATCGCTGATCAGCTGGAGTTCCGGGGCCGGCATTGCGATTGGCGTGATGACGCTGATTGCCGTGTTATCAGTCATGAACGGTGCTGCTGTGGAAATTCGCGACAAGATACTCGGTTTTTCTTCTCATATTGATATTCAGGGGCCCGGAAATACATTGGCTGACTGGCAAAGCTGGTTATCTCAAGCCGAGAAACTGGATGGGGTAGAGCGAGCGGCTCCGTATATTTCGACTCAGGTGCTGGCCTCCTACGGCTCGCGGGCATTGGGGGCAATATTAAAGGGCGTGGATGTACACAGAAGTGACGAGATTGCCAGTCATATTACCAAAGGGCGATTTATCAATGCCAGCGGCTCACCGTTTCAGGTAGTAGTCGGCAAGGATCTGGCCAGAAAGCTCGGGCTGGAAGTGGGGGACAAGGTGAGATTGATGTCACCTTCCGGAGGTATCAGCCCTTCTGGTGCCGCGCCGCGTATGCGGGCTTTTGAAGTGGTGGGTATTTTTGATTCCGGGTTTTATGAATACGACGTTGGTATGATTATCACGCCCCTGAATGCGGTTCAGCGCCTGAATAAAATGGGCGACAGCGTCACCGGCCTTGAGATTTTTTTATATGACAGGGATCGCTCCGGCGAGATTTCTGAACAGGCACGCCGAACGCTGCCACCCGGTGCATGGGTGACCGACTGGAAACAGCGTCATCGCTCATTTTTTCAGGCCCTGAAAACGGAACGGGTTGCCATGGGTGTTATCCTTTCCCTGATTGTACTGGTGGCACTGTTCAATATGGTGGCATCCTTGGTGATGGTGGTCATGGAACGGCGTAAGGAGATTGCTATCTTAAAGACAGTAGGGGCTACACATGCTTCGGTCATGCGCATCTTTTTACTCATGGGTACGCTGCTCAGCGGTATCGGCACTCTGGTCGGAGGTTTGCTCGGTCTGCTGCTGGCCTGGAAGCTGGATACCTTGCTGGCCTGGATTGAGGGTTTGACCGGCATTAAGTTCATGTCCAGCGATGTCTATTATATAGATCATATTCCGTCAGTTATTGATCCGGTCTCCATTGCTGTGATTGTCTTAATCAGCCTGTTTATGGGTGTGGCAGCGACGTTTTATCCGGCTTGGCGCGCAGCCAGCGTGCCACCTGCAGAGGCACTCAGGTATGAATAAATTACCACTGCTTACCGTCTCTAATTTACATAAACAATTCACCGCACCATCCGGAGAATTACATATTTTAAGGGGTGTAGAGTTTGAACTCAATGAGGGTGAGTTTTTAGCGATTGTCGGAGAATCCGGCTCAGGCAAGTCGACCATGCTACAAATCCTGGGCACGCTTGAACAGCCGGATTCCGGTAAAATTTTACTGGATGGTGAAATGATTCACGGCCTTGCGTCCAACCGCCAGGCCCATCTTCGGAACAAAAAAATCGGTTTTGTGTATCAGGCTCATCACCTGATTCCCGAACTCACCGCACTGGAAAATATCGTTTTACCACTGCTGGTTCAGGGCATGTCATCTGCAGATGCAAATCAGCGCGGACGCGAATTACTTGGCCGTTTAAAGCTTGAAGGGCGTGCGGAACATGTACCCGCCAAACTGTCCGGTGGTGAAGCACAGCGCGTTGCTGTGGCTCGATCCCTTGTTACGAAGCCCAGATTGCTGTTGGCCGATGAGCCTACCGGTAACCTCGATGAAAAGACCGCGCAGGAAGTGTTCGGACTGTTGCGGCAATTGTGTATTGAAGAAAATGCTGCGGTTGTGATGGTCACACACAGCTTGCCTCTGGCCAGATCATGTGACCGACTTCTACGTTTACATGATGGACAGTTGTTTTCTGACCCTGATTGATTTTTTTATCTCTGATTCATTATATCAAAAAAGCTTTGACAGATTAGTCAGTTCTATTAATATTCATAAGTTGTTTTTAACAAGATCAGTTAATACACCGTTTTAATTCATATTTTGATGGGCAGGGAAATGTGACCAAAGCTGAGATTGCAAGGATAGTTCATGAACGAGTCGGCCTGACTAAAAAAGAGTCAGCCCAGATCATTGAGTCTGCACTCGATATTATCCGGCATTCACTGGAGCAGGGTGAAAACGTCAAGCTGTCAGGCTTTGGTCATTTTATTGTTCGCCAGAAACATGCAAGGCGAGGACGTAACCCCAAGACCGGTATGGATATCACAATTGCTCCGCGCTCAGTTGTAACCTTTCGTGCAAGTCCCTTGTTAAAAAAGAAATTGGCAGGAACAGATAAATGAATCCGAAACAGGCTTTGGCCAAAGCGGGATTACAGATTCCGGAACTCCCCGAAAAACTATTTTTCTCTATTCGCGAAGTCAGTGATATATGTGCTGTCGAGCCGCATGTGCTACGCTACTGGGAAAGTGAATTCAGGCACCTTAAACCGGTTAAAAAAAGTGGCAACCGCCGTTTTTACCGCCATCATGATGTGTATGCTGTTCTTCAGATTAAACATTTACTGTACGATCTGAATTTTACAATTCGCGGGGCAAAAAAACGTTTGCTCAGTGGTGATTTAGAAAAAATTGTGGAAAGTAAAGACAGTCAGACAGTTCTTCAACAGGTGAGACAGGAATTAAACGAAATTCTTGAGTTGCTGGATTAATATCCAAAAAACTGGCTAAATTCGCGAATCTGCATGCCTCTTACATTATCTGATATTTTAAGTATGCTTCATCGCCATTAAATCGGGGCGTAGCGCAGCCTGGTAGCGCACTTGACTGGGGGTCAAGTGGTCGGAGGTTCGAATCCTCTCGTCCCGACCATTTTCTATAATAAATACACGTTCGGCTTTTTTTGTATATCAGTACGCATGTATACAAACAACGGGAAAGTTTACGCGGATTTGGGGAGCACCAAGTGTGAAGAATCATCTGATGCCTGAGCATACGAAACCTTCGTTTGACCGGCCACGTCAACGCATGGTTAATGAGCAGCTCATAGCCAGAGGCATTGATGATAAGCGGGTGCTTGCAGCTATGTTGTCAGTACCGCGGCACATATTCGTTGATTCTGCTCTCGCTGCGCGGGCCTATCAGGACTGTGCCTTGCCGATTGGCTGCGGCCAGACCATATCCCAGCCTTATATGGTTGCGCGCATGACCCAGTTGCTTGAATTGAAAGGGAATGAACGCGTGCTGGAAATTGGTACGGGTTGCGGCTACCAAACGGCGGTGCTTTCGCGCCTTTGCCGCAGGGTTTACAGTATCGAACGTATTGAGGCATTGCACCGACGGGCAAGACAAAACCTGAGAATGGCGCGTCATGCCAACGTCATGCTTAAATGCGGTGACGGGCTTGAAGGCTGGGAAGAATATGCACCCTTTGATGCAATTATTGTTACTGCCGGAGGCTTTGCTTCTGATTTATGGTTGCAGCAGTTAAAATCGGGAGGTGTATTGCTGTTGCCTGAAGGTAAAAGTGGAACGCATCGTCTGGTTCGTCGTCGCAAGCAGGCGCACATCATTACGGAAGAGTACTTTGATGCATGCACATTTGTCCCATTACTGAAAGGGGTGAACCATCACTGATTCGAGCAATCAACCTTCAGCTGTACTCTGGTTGAGACAGTTATACCACTGGACACTGTCATGGGCAGATCACCCGAATGCCGGCAGGGCGCTTTTCGCCATTGCTGTGATTGAAGCCAGTGTGTTTCCGATCCCGCCTGACATCCTGCTGATCGCACTGGCGCTCGGTCGCCCGGATGCCTCTTTTCGATTTGCTGCATTATCCACTGCCGGTTCTGTTGTAGGTGCTGCGATCGGTTACGCCATCGGTATGTTTCTGTTTACTGCTGTTGCACTGCCTATCATGGAATTTTATAATGCCATGGATACCTTTCATCATGTACAACAATGGTTTGTAGAGTATGGCGTAGTCATGATACTCATTGCCGGATTTTCACCCGTTCCTTTCAAGGTATTCACCATAGCAGCTGGCGCTTTCGGCCTCTCTTTTCCTGCCTTTCTGGCTGCTACGCTTGTTTCCAGAGGCACACGTTTTTACCTAGAAGCGGCATTGTTGCGGTGGGGAGGCCAGCGGTTGCGTGGATGGGTGGAGCAGTATTTTGAATGGTTGACCGTGGTCGTGGCTGTAGCTGTGATTGGAGGGTTTGTCCTGTTGTGGGTCTAATCAGCCGCTTACTCTGTCTCGTTATCCTGATGGCTACTGCCGGTTGTTACTCAACCAGTCTGCCTCGCCACTCAATATCCGCTACCGCACACAGCCATAAACCTGTTATTCGTTATGTGAGAGCCAATGATACTTTATACAGTATTGGCAAGAAATTTGGAATTAATTACCGGCTTATTGCAAGACGGAACCATATTTCCTACCCCTATCGAATCTATATCGGACAGCGCCTGTATATTGATCGCCAGGCACCACTGAGCCATGATCCGGCTGCAGGCAAAATAAGAAGTATTTCGAAATCACCTCATAAGAAGCCTGGCTCTGTCCATAAAAAAAGGATTGCTTCGAAATCGGCTCACAAGACGAAAGCAAGGGGATATACGGGCCGTTTACAGTGGCCTGTCAAAGGAACTATAACCAGTAAATTCGGGCGCAGGGGAAGTCGCATGCATGATGGCATCGATATAAGTGCTAAAGAGGGTACTCCGGTACATGCTGCGGCTTCAGGTGAAGTGGTGTATGCAGATTCCCGTCTCAGGGGATATGGCAAACTGATCATCATCAGACATGGAAAGAACCTGTTTACTGCCTATGGACATAACCAACGGATGTTGGTTAGAAAAGGGGCAAAGGTACGTGCCGGGGATGTGATTGGCAGGGTGGGTCACACAGGAAGAGCCAGCGGGCCACACCTGCATTTTGAGGTCAGACAGGGCAGTACCCCGGTAAATCCACTTGCCTATTTGCCGCATTAAAAAGATAGTTGTACCATGATTGCTCTGAATATTTTTCCTGGTTGTGCGAAGTATGCACCTTTGGTCGCAAACGCTGATGAGTAATCGTACCAGTATGGAGCCGATGGCGATTTATATGCGTGAAATTTCGCGTTATGAATTGCTGACTGCTGAACAAGAGATCGAACTGGCTAAACGAATCTCGAATGGCGATGATGTGGCACGTCAATATATGATTCAGGCTAACCTTAGGCTGGTTGTAAAAATTGCCAGGCGTTATCTTGGCCGTAAACTGGCGTTGGGTGATTTGATTGAAGAGGGAAACCTAGGTTTAATGCGCGCCGTTGAAAAATTCGATATTGCACATGGCTGCCGTTTTTCCACATATGCAACATGGTGGATTCGGCAATCAGTGGAGCGGGCAATTATGAATCAGTCCCGTACCATCCGCGTGCCTGTTCATGTTG
>CAZWWF010000057.1:0-8436 GCA_964636805.1 uncultured Zetaproteobacteria bacterium | reverse complement strand
ACAGCGTCGGCCACAGCAATAACCAGTAGCCCACCGGCCGATCAATACGCAGCAGTCTGTACCAATCCGGACATGATCCAACAGGTGAGAAAAGCATAACCCGGGCTCGCACCTAGCTGGAATATCGGCGGGCCGTAGTTTCGATGCGTTTCCACATCTCAGGGTGAAACACTTCAACAACCAGAGCCCGGGTTCCTGACGGGGAGCGTAATACCGAACGCCGAGCCCATCGACCATGATGTAAGCCATCCATGTCCAGTTGCGCCACACTCAAATCAGAACGCGCCAACGACAGGCCACGATCCAGCAGCAGATTACCAAGTGGTCGTTTGCCTTCCTGAAGATCATGCATCAGATCGGCAGGCAGAGCATCCAGAGGCAGTACCGATTCGGCATCAAACATCACCGACCCGCGATGCATCAGCGACACTTGTCTTCTCAATGCGGAATCAGCCGTCTGACTGCCCAGCAACACGGCCTCATCCGGCCTGGTATGATCGACAAACTGGTCATGCAAGCGCACCTCCAGCCGAATGCCAAAATGGCGCTCGAGAAAACGCGTCAGTGAACCGGCAGTAGTCAGCACCGCTGCACAGTCGCGGCTGACACCAGCATCTTTCGGCTTCCAGTAGCGAACCGACTGCCATTGTTGTGAATCCAGACTGCCAAAAAACATGCGCGCATCATGGGCTATCGAAACCAAGGGTCAAGAGCTTGCAACTATCCGCCAATTCAAGTCGAATCTCCCCCTATGTTATGTCGCCTCTACCTGAATCAGGAACTTATACCCGGAACCCGAATTCCGCTTTCGCAGGATCAAGCTCATTACCTGCGTAATGTCATGCGCCTTAACGCAGGGGAACCGATCGTACTATTCAATGGGAAAGGAGGTGAATTCCATTGCAGAATAGAACAACTGGCTCGCCAACAATCATCTTGCCTGGTCGAATCATTTTCAGATATCAATCGGGAAATGCCCTGCCGTGTGCATATTGTACAGGCGGCGTGCCGCAGCGAAAAAGTTGAACTAGTACTGCAAAAGGCAACAGAGCTGGGCGCGGCCAGCTTCCAAATCATCAGAAGCGAACGCAGCTCACTAAAACTGGACGGTGCAAAATTGGCCAAACGAATACAACGCTGGCAAAAGATCATTATTGAAGCTGTCGAACAGAGCGGCCGCACCATTGTGCCGGAAGTACACTGGCGCAGCCGCCTGACCGACATTGATCAACATGGTCTGTGCTTCTATTTACATCCGGAAACACATCTGAGCTGGCAACAGCAACGGAAAGATATAACTGCGGCAACAGATATCACACTTGCCATCGGCCCTGAAGGGGGCTGGAGCACAAGCGATATCAACAGATTAACACAAAACGGATTTCAGCCGCTCTGCTTCGGCCCTCGCATCATGCGTACAGAAACCGCAGCTCCCGCCCTGCTGGCAGCGATTCAGTCGATAAGTGAAAACTGATATATTCCAATCCTGCAAAGCACTGCTACAATGCGCCGCCTTGCGCGATATCCATAGGCCGATGTAGCTCAGTTGGTAGAGCATCTCACTCGTAATGAGAAGGTCTCCGGTTCGATTCCGGACATCGGCTCCATTTTTTTGGACAATCAGTATAAATGGACAACTCAGATGGGAGGCCTGCCATCCTCCGCATTGAATTCAGCTTTTTTAGATCGGTTAACTCACTGGGATAACAATAGTTCAATTACAATCAACGACAGGATGACCCACACAGCACCGACAAGAATCGTAATATTTTGAAACCATGGTTTGTTCATTGTTCCTCTCCTAAAAAATGGCTAATCGGGCTACTATTATAGCACAAATTTTGGAGAATGGTTGAAGACACGGAAAACCCGTCCCGAAAACATAAAAGCTTTCAGGTTGGAAGCTCATTACATGGCGTTACAAATAGGCAGTAGCTATCAGTGTAACACCGATCAGAATAATAATTGCAGCAATGGACTTTTTGTCCATGCCTCGACGTTCCATCGCAACATCACCAGTTTGCATAGTATTACTCCTTTCAAGCATGTGGTTAATATGGCTTGGTTTCTATCGCCCGCACCAACAACATAATGTGACCTGGATCACTAATTATTTTCTTTTCGCATTGCATGAATGATTTTCAAAAAGAAAGAGGGTTTCCTGGATAGCTTAAAAAATGGAAGCTACAATGCCCAGAGTTCCTACAACAGCTGTAACCATAACTAAGGTTACAAAATTATCGTTTTCTTGCTTGCGTAAACTGGCCATATCAATCTCCTTGGCTCTGATCTGGACCAAACACTACTTTCCACGGCGCCAAATAATGTGAGATACATTACAAATCTGTGTGGACACTAATATCTGAAGTCATTTCCCGCCTGCACTCACAGACTGCAAGCCAGATAGCCAGGAGATGGCAAATCCTTGTGATATCTGACACATCAGGTCCCTGTATCCTGCTTCAGCTTTCCACTTTCAACAACATTCCGGAGGAGGGATTATGATTGAATACGATATCGCTATGTCAGTAGTTACACTTGCAAGTTTTTACATTGGCCTCACGTTAATCTAGGCCTGCATCAACAATTAGCCAGAACGTAACCTGTGAGACAGCACCATCAAATCCTGCCAGCTTTTCTGCTTCTGCTGTGGCGAACGCAACAGGTAAGCCGGGTGATAGGTTACCCGGACAGGTATCCCGTGATAATCATGCCAGCGACCACGCAATGAGCCCAGGGTGGCATCGGTTTCCAACACCGTTTGTGCCGCTACTCTGCCCAGCAGGCAAATCATCTTCGGCTGCAACATATTCAATTGCTGTTCAAACCAGAGATTACAGGATTGCACTTCGTTCGGCTTCGGGTCACGGTTATTGGGCGGCCGACATTTAATAGTATTCATGATATAAATTTCTTCGCGATCAAGTTCAATAGCACGCAACATGCGATCCAGCAGTTGGCCTGCCCGACCGACAAAAGGTTCACCCTTGATATCCTCGTCACGCCCCGGGGCTTCACCAATGAAAACCAGATCGGCATCCGGATTCCCCACACCGAATACAACTGTTTTGCGTGTATTCGCGAGTGAGCAAAGGCGGCATGTGGATGCCTCCTGCGATAATTCATCCAGCGTTTTCAATGACAGGGGAGGTGCATCGACACCGATGATTTCAGTTTCCTGGACAGGCTGATGATCCCACATTTCGGCTGATTGCTCCGCTCTGGAAGCAAAAAGGGAAATCGGCGTTTGCACGCCGATTTCCCTTAAATATACTTCGAGAAAGCCTGTGCTTTCTGGCAACGATTAGCCCAGCAACGCGTCAACGTTGGTTTCAGAGCCGAGATATACGGGCACACGCTGATGTAAAGCTTCGGGCTCGATGTCCAGCACTTTGATACCGTTACTCATGGCCTTTCCTCCAGCCTGCTCCATCACAAACCCCATCGGAATAGCTTCGTACAACAAACGCAGCTTACCCGTCGTGTTTTTGTCATCAGCCGGATACAGAAAAACACCACCTTTCAAAATTGTGCGATGCATATCAGCAACCATGGCACCGACATAACGCATACCGAGCCCGGTTTCAGCTTTCATCCGATCAAGCTTGCCACCTATACCATCTGCCCATTTATCCTTATTGGACTCATTCACGGAATAGTAACCGCCGGTTTCAGGGATTCGCATCTCCGGGTGACTCAATTCAAAGCGGGCATTAGCAGGGTTAAAAGTATAACCGTTCACACCTACACCAACAGAACACACCAACATCAATGATGGTCCATAAAGCACATAACCGGCAGCAATTACTTCGCGGCCTGACTGCAATGTATCAGACACATGCGGGCGCTCCGAATTGGCTGTTTTACGTTTAACAATCGAGAAAATGGTGCCAACCGGGCCATCAACATCAAGGTTGGATGAACCATCGAGAGGATCAACAAGCACCAGATAATCAGCATGTGAATATTCATCAATTACCAGCAATTCTTCCTGCTCTTCGGAGCCAACAGCACAAATAAAGCCGGTTGAACGCATTTCTTCCAGAAAGATTTCATCGGATAGCACATCCAGCATTTGCTGCTGTTCGCCCTGTACGTTTTCACTACCGGCACCACCCAGTGCGCCACGAAAAACTGCACCACGCAGCACTGCAGCAATCTCAATGGCTGCACGGCCGACACCCTGGATAACCGGCATCATGGCAGCCCCGTTTTCGCCCTGTTTGGCAATATTATTCAATGTATCTGGCATATCCCTCTCCCCGTATCCGTATGTATATGGAAAATCAAAAGCGTCGGCATGCTAGCAATATTAAATCAGATATACAAAAAACACTTATGCGTTTGATCGTACAAGCAAAGGAATCAGTCATTTTTCCTTCATGCTCTGAATCGGTATGGGTGTACTTATTCAAAACGCCTTAACATGCATGCTGTCATTGCTACAACACCGACAGCTTGAAGAGAAAGCCCCATGCCGATAACACGTTATGGGGAATTGCTTCCATCCCCCAGCAGCAACGCATTCAGTAAACCCTGATGAATACCATCAAAATCGCCGTTGGAAAGAATCAATACCTCATCGCCTGCCCTGCCATGTTGACAGATATAGGTAATAATGGCGCTGGTATCTGCCATTAAATGCGCGTGTCTGCCCATGCCCTTATTGTTGATTGCCGCACAAACAGCACCGACATCAAGCACCTGCCCGGGTTGTAAATTACGACAGGAGGGCGGTAAAAACACGATCTCATCAGCGCTATCAAAACAACCGGGTAGTTGCTTCTGGTGAATACGCGTACGCATTGTGTTGGAGCGCGGCTCGACAATAACCCATAATTTCCCCTCACTACCATTCCTGCGCATGGCAGCTTTGGCAGCAGAAACCATGCCCTTAATCGCGGTCGGGTGATGGGCAAAGTCATCAAACACCTTGATACCGACCGCCTCTCCCACCAGTGTCATACGACGACGAATGCCGGAGAATGTTGTAAAGGCATTGGCAATGGTGTCTATATCCACAGCGAGTGCTGTAGCTGCCGCCGCCACGGCACAGGCATTCGCCACATTATGCACACCGATCATGCCCCATTCGACTTCAATGACCATTTCATTGTGCCTGTATAAACGGAATGCAGAGCCGTCTTCAGCCACAACTTCCCACTGCCATTCAGCCTGTTCATTTTCATGACGGGAAAAGGTAATGACCGGTGTCCAGCATCCTCTGCTCAGTACATCGGAGATGTGTGGTTCATCAGCATTGGCGATAATCGTGCCACTCGCCGGCACAGTTCGAACCAGATGGTGAAACTGGCTTTTGATTGCTTCCAGGTCAGGGAAAATATCGGCGTGATCATATTCCAGATTATTCAGAATTAGTGTGCGGGCATGGTAATGCAGAAATTTGCTGCGTTTATCGAAAAATGCAGTGTCATATTCGTCGCCTTCCAGCACAAACGCATGACCCGCACCCAGCCTGGCGCCACCGCCAAAATCTTCCGGCACACCGCCAATCAGGAATCCGGGTTCAGCTCCTGCCACGTCCAGCACATATGCCAGCAACGATGAAGTGGTAGTCTTGCCATGCGTGCCGGCTACCACTACAGCATGACGATTCGGCAAAATATGGTCGCCGACGAACTGCGGCCCGGAACAGTAAGTCAGTCCCCGATCCAGTATTGCTTCAACCTCAACATTGCCACGGGACATCGCATTACCAATAATGCAAAGATCGGGAGATGATTCCAGATTAGTCACATCAAATGGTGCGATAGCTATACCAAGATCAGTCAGATAATCAGACATCGGCGGATACACCCCGGTATCGGAACCGGTCACAGTCCATCCTTGAGATTTAGCCAGCGCAGCAATCGCCGCCATGGCTGTACCACAGATGCCTAGAATATGTATATGTTTCCCCATGCCGTAGTGAACCATAAAGAAGCCCGGAGACAAAGTTATTCTTGAATCATTTTATACGCGAGCCGCTCAGAGTTGGTGCATTCGACTGATTTTTTCACCTGTATGGACTATAATAGCTCAGTAATTGATCTTACTGGAGGCCAACCATGAAAAAAACATTGTTTCTCCTGATGATTGCGGCAATGGCGCTGCCAGGAACTGCCACCGCCTTTGATCACAGCTATAAATTGTGGAACAGCGATCTGAAACAATTTAATGAAGACGGCTATATCCACTACGGCGCCTGGCAGCGAAACCATGTGCGACTGGACCGATATCTTCACGAAATGCAGGCCGTCACACACCGGGAGATCAACAGCTGGTCTCCCGCCCAGAAGGAAGCGTTCTGGATCAATGCTCACAATGCTTTGGTGGTGGCCCGCATCCTCGATGCCTATCCGAAAGTTTATGATCTACATGACAAGCAATGGATGATTGCAGGGCAGCAAATAGAAATTGAAGATATACGCGACAAGATTCTTCGTGGCACTGAATCGAGTGTTGCTGTGTTCTCGGCCGTACTGGGGCGTAATACCAGCATAGCAGCCGACAAGGATCTGCGCATCCTGTTTGCTATCTGCGAAGGTTCGAAGGCTTCTGCGCCGCTGGCTGCTACAGCGTACACTGCAAAGCGCTTGTCCAAACAGCTTGAACAGCAGGTAAGGCACACCTTGTCCGACCCGTCATTCCTGCGTGTCGAACCACGACTCAAAATATTCCATGTCGGCAACTTCTTCCGCACATACCAACGTGACTTCAAACAATATAAGGGCAACGCCCTGCTGTTTGAACGCACAACCGGCAGTGACAGAGGCGTGCTGCGCTTCATCTTCAACTATCTCGACAAGCCAACACAGGATGCCGTACTTGCCAAACAGCAACGACCATGGCGAGTAGATTACCGCAGATCGAAACACGATCTGAATGGGGGAGATTGAATCTGAATATCGGCTCCGATCAGAGGCATTTACCGTAAGGAAACAGGCGATTGGCAGGAGCGCAAATCAGTGCAGGTTACCTTGAGACACACAGCAATTATTGCGGCATGATTGGCCCATGATCCTGCATACACTTCCACACCTGACTGTTGAAACTGGAAAAAATCCTGACAGTACCGTGATCTGGCTGCATGGGCTTGGAGCTGATGGCCATGATTTCGAACCTATCGTTCCCCAACTCGGCCTACCCGATGATCTGGCTGTTCGTTTCATTTTTCCGCATGCGCCATCCATCCCGGTCACGCTCAATGGGGGGTATATTATGCCGGCCTGGTACGATATCAAACAGACAGATCTCGGCATTGAACATGATCACCAGGGCATTCTCAATTCAGCCAGAGATATCCAAATGCTGATTGAGCAGGAAGAAATGCACGGCATCCCTTCCAGCCGCATCATTCTGGCTGGTTTTTCACAAGGTGCCGCTATGGCGCTGCATGTCGGACTCAGGCAGACAGATAAACTTGCCGGCATTATGGCGCTATCCGGTTATCTGCTTTTACCCGGGCAAACAGACCAGTTCACGACAACAGCAAAAACCACACCGCTGTTTATGGCGCACGGCATCCATGATCCGATTGTACCATATGAACTGGGTGACACTTCACGGCGCAAACTGGAGACCCTCGATTTTTCGATCCAGTGGCACAGCTACCCGATGGAACATAACGTTTGTCCTGAAGAGATCCGCCATATCGGCGCATGGATCGACGACATTTTATCGAATTGACCACCACTTTGTTTGCCGCTCTTGCGATGAAAGCATAGTCCCCGTACTATGCGCCGCCCCTGAAAATGGGGATGGAGAGATGTCTGAGTGGTTGAAGGAGCACGCCTGGAAAGCGTGTGTATCTTAACGGGTACCGAGGGTTCGAATCCCTCTCTCTCCGCCATTTTTTAAAATGGATACAAGGCTATCCATTTTAAAAAATTCGAGGATAAAGAGGTATAGAGAACCCTAGCAGGGTTCGACAAATCGGCAGGATAGCCGATTTGGACAGCCAACAGGCTACCCCAGAGGGTAAGGGTCATGGACACCCGACGCAATCCCTCCCGGTTCAAGCCTCTCTCGAATTTATTGTTTGAATGGTCGCCAAGAAGATATCTTACGGCCATGATACCAGTTTCCACTCCGGTGGAACCCAGGTGTCGCCCGGGTCGGGCCCCGCACGGTGGACCCCTGTGAACCCCGTCAGGTCCGGAAGGAAGCAGCGGCAGCAGGATAAAGCGCGTTGCGGATCTGTCCGGCCCGGGTGGCGCACTTGTCTGGATATGGCTCCGGGCTTGCTGCCCTCACTTTTAAACAACCCATGAAGTTGTGGTTTCAAGCCAGCGTACTAATCCAGCAATAACTCAACTCTCGGCTGCGCCTTCTTATTCGATTCGTCTATCTGCGGACGACAATTAAACAACCGGCTGGCAGCAATTTTATGCTCACGTAATGCGGCCATCACCGCATCGGAACGTTTCTGCGCCA
>CAZWWF010000056.1:3054-8519 GCA_964636805.1 uncultured Zetaproteobacteria bacterium | reverse complement strand
GCATGACAGTATTGTGTACGCTGGCCTATAAGTGGGGAGGAATGGACTGGTTTGATGCTGTTAATCATGCCATGTGCACGGTCTCTACAGGTGGTTTCTCTACACACGATGCCAGCTTCGGATATTATGGATACCCGACCCTTCATATTATAGCAGTTTTTTTCATGTTCATATCAGGTGTGAATTTCGCCTTGCATTTCGCCGCCATGCGGCGTGGCCTTTCACTTAAACTGTATCTGGCGGATGATGAGTTCAGATTCTATCTGGGCGGTTTGACTCTCCTGATTCTTTTCATCGGACTACTGGTCGTTCCCGTATCCGATGCCAACACTTGGGATGAAGTATTATTCAGCGTGGTCTCCGTCGCTACCACCACGGGGTTCGCTATTGGTGACTATAGCACATGGCCGCCCGGTCCGATTCTGATTCTGCTGTTGATCATGCTGGTAGGAGCATGCGCCGGATCCACATCCGGAGGGCTGAAAGCAATCCGGTTATTACTGTTTTTTCGCCATGCTCATCGCGAATTACAGCATTTAATCCATCCACACGCGATCATGCATGTGAAAATTGGAAACCGCTCTCTGCTACCTGCCCTGGCACAGTCGATATGGGGGTTTGCGGTTCTTTATCTGATGAGTTTTTTCGTGATTGCCATCCTCGTTGCCCTAAGTGGCGTGGATATCATTACATCCCTAAGTTCTTCCGCTGCCTGTTTATCCAATACCGGTCCTGGCTTCGGCATGGTAGGCCCAGCGAATAATTATGAGTTATTACCTGCGGCAGCTAAAGTAGTATTGATGTTTGGTATGATTTTAGGGCGTCTGGAAATTTATACATTCTTTGTTTTGCTGATGCCGAGTTTCTGGCGCAATTGAGCTTTCCACGAAGAACCGGCATTATCTGGGTTATCTTATCACTTCGAGGTATTTTATGATTGAAATCAGAGTCAAGGCAGGACATGCCCATAAACAGCGTGATGATGCGGTTGTTCTTCCTCTCCTTGATAATCGTAAACTGACCCAATCCGGAATAACCTTACAACAGGAAACAGGTAAGACATTAGCTGCCTTTTTAAAAAAGCATGACTGCACAGGCGAATTTGGAAAAAGTCGAACCCTGTATGATGTGGCGGGAACATTTACGCAACGTGTGTTACTGCTGGGCGCAGGTGACGAAAAAAAGCTCAATCTGCATAAGCTTCGTATTCTGGCTGCAAAAATAGCTCGTACACTCGATAAAGGTGGAGCACGCGATATATCACTGTTTTTGCCGGAACTGCATATACGCGGTGCAAATCTGAGTGACAAGGTGCAGGCCGTGGCTGAAGGTGTACTGCTGGGATTATACCGATTCGACAAATATCAGCACAAATCAGAAAACCCTCGCAAGCTGCGTTCGGTCACCATCATGGTTGCATCGCGGCGGGATCTGGCGAATGCTGAAACAGCAGTGGCCAAAGCCCTCGCCATTGCCGGCGGCACCAATTTCGCCCGCGACCTGGCCAATGAACCAGGTAATGTCTGCACGCCGGAATTTCTCGGACAACAGGCCGCTGCCCTGTCACATCCCCGGCTTGATGTGACTGTCATGGATAAACAGGCCATTGAAAAAGCAGGGCTGAATGCTCTGCTAGCTGTCAATCAAGGCTCAGCCAAGGAGCCACGTTTCATTGTGCTTGAGTACAAAGGGGGCAAGGCCGGTGATGCACCCGTAGCCCTGGTCGGCAAGGGCCTGACTTTTGATGCCGGCGGGATTTCGATTAAACCGGGACCACTTATGGAAGAAATGAAATTCGACATGTGCGGCTCGGCCGCAGTCCTGGGTATTTTCAAGGCCGTAACGGAAATGAACCTGCCGTTGAACCTGCTCGGTGTCATTCCATCGACAGAAAACCTGCTGGGTGCATCTGCCTACAAACCGGGCGATATTATTACCGGCTACAAAAAGGATATTTCCATCGAAATCCAGAATACCGATGCCGAAGGTCGAATTATTCTGTCCGATGCGCTGGCCTATGCAGCAGAAAAGAAACCGGCTGAAATCATTGATTTCGCCACCCTGACCGGTGCCTGTGTGATCGCGCTGGGCGCACAAGCATCCGGCCTGATGGGCACAGATGAAAAGCTGAAGAAGCGTTTGAAGGCATCAGGCGATGATACCTATGACCGCGTTTGGGAACTACCCATGTATGAGGAATATCAGGAGCAGATCAAATCTGATATTGCCGATATCCGAAATATCGGCGGGCGTGAGGCAGGTACAATTACCGCAGCCTGTTTCCTTTCCCGTTTTATTGGTGATATCCCCTGGGCACATCTCGATATCGCCGGCACTGCCTGGAATATGAAGGGAACAGATCTATCCGCCAAGGGTGCGACCGGCGCTGGTGTACGACTTGTACTCAATTATCTGATGAATAAGGTCAACCGGGCGAAGTGAAACGGATGTATCATAGATCAAACTGCCGACGATTCTATATCATACAATTTTGTCACCTGTTTTGGGAATGGCAGATATGCAGGACATTTACAGACTAACGGGGAGATGTAATCATGAAACCCTTTAAACAATATGCTCCGGATTTCATGATTGCAGATACAGGAACGATATGAACCAAAAATCCAGAAATATCAGTGATCACTACCAGGCTGTGACAATAAACCTGATGAGTGGAGAAACGATTGAAGGCTATTTGCCCGGCTTTTCCCCCATTATGTCAAAACTGCATTTCTTTGAACAAGGCGGAGCAGGTCAAGCATCGCCCCGCAAGCTGGATGTCAAGGATATCGTCTATATCGGACTGCACCGGCCTGCCGGAGCTTCGGAAAACCGCCCCGGTAACTTGAAGTCTGCGGATACATTGAAGATTATCACAGTAAATCTGGAGCGTTTCAATGTGCTTGCTTCGCCCTCAACATCGAATACACCCGGGTTTTATGCCACCATAAAAGATAGTAGCCGCCCTTATGAACGTATCTTTTTCTATCATCATGGTATCCGATATCAGGAAAAATCAGATCGAATTGGTGATATTCTTCTTGAACAGGAAGTTGTTGATGCTAAAGAAATACAACGGGCGCTCAAAATCCAGTCGCAAAGTAAACCGCCTATTGGTCATATACTCAAAAAACAGGGAAAAGTAAGCGATAAGGATCTTGCTATCGCCATGGAAACCCAGCATCGCCAACGTATGAAGATGGGTGAACTTCTCGTTGATCAGGAACTGGTTTCCCGAAGTGATATCCATGAAGCACTCGAACATCAGTCATTAGCCGGTGACAAGCCCCTTGGTCATATTCTGAAAAGCAAAGGAAAGATTGACGAGCGCCATATTACTACAGCACTGGAAATTCAGCGCCGTCACAAGATGCGACTGGGTGAAATTTTGACCGAAGCCGGGTTGATTTCTGATGAAGACCTTCAGCATGCATTGGAAGAACAAAAGAAACTTGGTCTACGGCTGGGAGAGGTTTTGCTCAATGAGCATGCGATTACTGAAGAAGATTTGCTTTCAGCACTGTCGAGGAAATTCCGTCTCCCCACGGTTGATTTAGATACATACGAAATCAATCCTCTGGCTGCTGATGAAATAAGCCGTGATATCATTGAAAAGTATAAGGTTCTTCCTATTGATGTGGATGAGCATTCGCTGACCATTGCACTTTCCGACCCCATGGAACTGGAAGCCTATGATAGAATCAGTTTCACAACAGGGAAAAAAATACACGAGGTCCTGACCTCATCTTCACAGTTAGAGCGCCGAATTCAACAATACCTGAAAGAAGAGCCCATGGATGAAGAGCTGTTCTGCGAGTTTCTGCATCAGGACACTGAAGACGAGGACGGGCCGGTCAATGAACTGGAAATCACCCATGCTGCTGAAGATGCGCCTATCGTCAGGCTGGTCAACCGAATTATCCACAACGGCCTGAGGAAGAAGGCATCTGATATTCATATTCTGCCACAGGCAAACAAGATCATTCTGGCCTACCGGCTTAATGGTCAGCTGCTGGAAGAAAGTGCTCTGGATAAAAACCTGCACAAACAGATTGCAGCACGCATCAAAATCTTGTCCGGCATGGATATCTCTGAGCAGAGAATGCCCCAGGATGGCAAAATGCTGCTGCGCGATGGTGACAAGAAATATGAATTCCGTGTGTCCTGTATCCCTAATTCATTCGGTGAATCAATGGTGTTGCGTATCCTGAATAAAGACATGGCTGTTGAACTGGGTGTGCTCGGTTTACGTGAAGATGATATGAAAAAACTTGCGACCATCGCACGCAAACCATACGGTCTGTTGCTGGTCACAGGCCCTACCGGCTCCGGTAAGTCCACGACTCTGTTCGCCGTGCTGAAATCAATCCAGCATTTACCCGCCCACATTTTAACCATTGAGGATCCGGTAGAATCCGAAATACCCGGGGCCAACCAGATTCAGGTCAACCATAAGATTGGCATGACTTTTGCGCGAATTCTTCGCAATGTACTCAGGCACGATCCTGATATTATTATGATTGGTGAAATGCGTGATCCGGAAACTGCTGAAATTGGTATCGAAGCAGCTCTTACCGGCCACCTGATGTTCTCCACCCTGCATACCAACTCCGCAGTAGATACGATTATTCGCCTCAATGACCTGGGTATACCCAATTACCTGATTGCACCGGCGCTGCTTGGTGTGATTAGCCAGAATCTTCTGAAAAAGCTCTGCCTGAAATGCCGGGCTGAACTGGCAAGCAATGATCCGGCTTTCACCATAGTACAGGACCTTGGCTTTGAACCCCCTGAAAAACTATACAGAGCTGTTGGCTGTAAACATTGCAATCAAACTGGCTATGCAGGGCGCATCATGTCCTACGAATTCCTCGTGGTGAATGAGAAAATAAGGCAAGCCATTCACGATGGCGTAAAAGGCAATAAGATGCAGAAAATAGCAGCCGAGAATGGTATGCAGCCAAAAGCCGAATCAGCACTTAAAATGGCTGCAGACGGGATTATCGATTATAACGACTTCATCTATTCTGTGATGTAAGTAAAAAAGTTTCGGGCAAATATCCGAACCCCGGCACTGATGATTAAACTCGTTTTTTACTCCGCTTTACTGCCTGTGCCCTGCGCCATTTTTCGATTTCAGCATGATTGCCCGATAGCAATACCTCAGGCACACCCCTGCCTTCAAACAGTTCCGGCCGGGTATAGTGCGGCCAGTCAAGGATACCTTCCTCTGTAAATGAATCGAGTACTGCTGATTCGGGGCTACCCAGCACTTCCGGCAATAATCGAATCACCGCATCCAGCACACATAGCGCTGCAGGCTCACCCCCTGATAGCACATAATCACCCACCGACAATTCTTCATCGACATAATCACATATTCTTTCATCAAACCCTTCGTAACGACCACAGAGCAATGTAATGCCGGACTTTTCAGTGAATTCCAGCGCCTTGGCCTGTGTAAA
>CAZWWF010000056.1:0-2954 GCA_964636805.1 uncultured Zetaproteobacteria bacterium | reverse complement strand
AAAGAATTCAGGAAAGAGGGTCAGAATCTGGGCGTAAAACATGCATCCATCCCTTCAGGCATATCGACCACAATCACGCCATCATCGAGATTAACCTCGGTAACAACCTGCCCGGTAAAAGGGATCAGCCATTCGCCCTGCAATTTAGTCCCTTCCACTGTTTTCACCAGCAGATTGTCCTGCGCACCATACTCTTCCAAAGCAGTGACCGTCCCCAGCAATTCACTACTGCCTTGTCGAACCACCTGACAGCCGATCAATTCCACCCACAGATATTCGTCTTCATCACTTTCCACCTCATCAGATGAAATCCAGATTTTCAGACCTTTTAGAGCTTCAGCACTGCTGCAGTCAATCACACCTTCGATTTCGGCCAGCATGCGTTTACCATGCTGCCAGCAGCACTTGAGTGCATACCTCTTGGCGGTTTCAGCAGTTTCTCCCAGCCACCAACAAGAATACCCGGCGACCGCATCCGCGGGCCGGGTATGTGAATAAACTATCAGTGCACCTTTGAGGCCATGCGCCCCAAGAATATCACCAACATGCAAATATTTGTTACGAACCATCGACAAAGCCTGTGTCAGGCTTCAGTCAGGGTCAATTATGCTGATGCCTTGCCAATCAGGTTAGCGACGCGGTCAGATACTTTCGCGCCCTGATCAGTCCATGCCTTGACCCGATCCAGATCCAACTTAATCACTTCCGGTTCCGTGCAAGGGTCGTAATAGCCTAGCTTCTCGATGAATGCACCATCGCGACGCTTGCGCTCGTCCATTACAACGACAGAATAAAAAGGACGCTTCTTGCGGCCACCACGGCTCAAACGAATAATTGTTGCCATATTAAGTACTACCTCCGAAAAACAGGCGGCGCACTATAGAGATATAACGTGTCGCTCGCAAGATGCTTTTCCTGATCATTTTTTACAGCTTCGGCATGCCCGGTGGCATTCCACCGCCCATACCTCCAAACTTGCCCATCATCTGAGCCATCATGCGGCGACCCTTGCCGCCTTTCATGCGCTTCATCATTTTTTGCATCTGGGCGAACTGTTTGAGCATGCGATTCAATTCAGGCACGGTGGTGCCGGAACCCATTGTTACACGCCGTTTACGACTGCCGTTTAACAGTTTGGGATATTTACGCTCTTTCGGTGTCATCGAATAAACCATCGCCTGCATGCGCTTGATCGGCTTATCATCCATCTGCTCCAGTGCGCCCTGCGGCAGATTCATGCCGGGCATCATTTTGAGCATGCCGGCCATGCCTCCCATATTCTGCATCTGACCGAGCTGCTCGGCGAAATCACCGAGATCAAACTGCCCTTTTTTAATCCTCGCAGCCGCCTTCTCTGCCACCTTCTGATCGACAGTAGATTGAATCTTATCCACCAACCCGACCACATCACCCTGACCAAGAATTCGCCCGGCCATACGAGCCGGATCGAACAGTTCAAATGCCTCAATCTTTTCACCGGTACCGACATAACGAATTGGCACGCCAGTACTATGCGCCACGGAAAGCGCGGCACCTCCGCGCACATCGGCATCGGTCTTGGTCAGGATACAACCGGACATATTCACCGCTGCATGGAATTGTTCGGCAATCTGTAGTGCGGTCTGCCCAGTCATGGCATCAAGCACCAGCAAACGCTCTGTTGCGCCTACCGCATCTGCCACGGCCTTGATTTCAGCCATTAAATCATCATCCACCACCTGACGACCGGCGGTATCGAGAATCAATACATGATGACCATCACGCCCGGCTTGCAACACAGCCGACTTGGCCAGCCTGGCCGCGCTGGACCCTTCACCGGTGATGTAAGGTACATCGACCTGACCGGCCAGTACCTGCAACTGCTCACGCGCTGCAGGGCGGGTTGCATCCACCGAAGTCAGCGCCACTTTTTTACCTTGTGATACGAGCAATCGAGCCAGCTTGCCGGCAGTGGTCGTTTTACCCGCGCCTTGCAAACCACACAGCAGAACGACAGACGGAATTTTGGACAAATCCAGATCGCGACGCTGCCCCCCGAGCAAATCGGTCAGGGCATCATTGAGAATCTTGATGATCACCTGACCCGGCTGCAGGCTTTTCGCCACATCCACGCCCAGCGCCCGTTCCTTGACCTCGGCCATCAGATGGCGAACCACCGGTAGCGCCACATCGGCTTCGAGCATGGCCAGACGCATCTCGCGCAGTGTTGCATCCAGATCAGCTTCGGATACGCGCGCAGAACCGCGCAGCTTTTGCGCGATATTACCAAATTTTTCACTTAATCGACTAAACATGCTCTCTCCACATTCTTTGCCGTGAGACGCTTGTGACGCTCACCTGCGTTTATCTGCAGCCGTGCCTTTGGCTTAAACAATCATCCCAGCACCAACGGTATTGTTGGTGAATGTATCAATGACAATAAAGCTGCCGGTCATACGATTATCGGCATAGCGGTCACAATGAATCGGCTTCAGTAATTTGAAGGTGATCTGGCCGATTTCATTCATAGCCAGCTCATCCGCCGCATCCTTGCTCAGGGTATGAATATCACGACGGAAATCGATACTGGCCACCATCGCCTTGACGCTGTTGGTGGTGTGTTTGATGATATATTTTTTGCGTACAGAAAGCGGCTCATCGCCAATCCAGCAGACATTGGCCACCAGCTCTTTGCTATCCGATGTCTCGCCACCAATGTGCACCAGCATATCGCCGCGCGATAAATCAATTTCATCATTCAGCGTCAGCGTAATGCTCTGCGGCGCAAAGGCTTCTTCGAGATTGCCATCGAAGGTGACAATCTCTTTCACGGTCGATGTATTGCCACTCGGAATCGCTTTTACTGCATCACCGACTCTCACTGTACCGGAAGCAATTGTACCCATAAAACCACGATAATCCGGCAAATCAGGTGTTTGGGGGCGATTAACCAGTTGTACCGGCAGGCGGAAGGG
>CAZWWF010000055.1:0-8630 GCA_964636805.1 uncultured Zetaproteobacteria bacterium | reverse complement strand
GGATGCAATAGCAACCACGGTGAAGCAGGAACCTCTTGCTGTTTAACAACGCAAGAAATCCTCGTCCTTTAGGGCGGGGAGGATGTCAAGCATGGGATGGCGATACACTGGTACTGAACATTCTGGGCCATCCGTCAGCAAAACGGGATGTGATCGGCAAAGCCAAAGGTAATCAGCTGAATGTCAGTGTGACAGCTGCCCCCAAGTCGGGGAATGCTACAGGCCACATGGTGCTATTTCTGGCTGGTAAGTTTGGTGTTCGAGCCAGCGGTATCGAGGTCGTGTTCGGTCGTAAAAACGTCAACAAACAGATACGCATCAAAGCCCCGAAAAGTCTGCCGCCGGTCATTGCCCGAAGGGAACGAAAGGCGAAGGCATAATGACGCCATTTCAAACATAATAATTTACACATGTTCGTTATTACATACAATGCAGCCCCCTATGAATACTATTTCCAAAAAAATCCGTTTTCTCAGAGAGCAGCAGGGCTTGTCGCAGCGGGCGCTAGCCGAGAGTGCTGGCATTAGTGCGGCGGCATTGTCACAACTGGAGGCGGGGCAGAGTTCTCCGTCGGTGGCGACGCTGGAAAAGCTGGCCGATGGTCTGAATCTGACCGTGGCCTCGTTTTTTATCGATAGTGTGGATGATTCGGATGTCGAAATCTTTGCGTTGGATGATCGCCCTTCTGTGCCGTTGAAGGGCGGCAGTCGTTTTGTGCCGTTAACAGCCCAGCATCGTCCGGCTGGATTCGAGCCGATGCTGGTACATCTGGAACCGGGCGGTAAACTTGATGAAGCATTATATGGTATTCGCAGTGCGCAGGTATTTGTCTGGGCGCGGCGTGGACGGGCGCTGCTGGAGCATGACGGGCGTGAATATGAAGTGCATGAAACCCAGTCAGTGTATTATGACGCGCGCAAGCCGCATAACTGGCGCAATTCGTTTGATGAATGCTGTGAATTGTTGATGGTGCGTTCGCGGTGATATCCGTTTCTCTGCAACTGGCGCTGGCGGGATGTGGTGCTTCTTTACTGGCAGTATGCAGCCCGCTGATTCTGCGTGGACAGGCCATGCAGCGCACAGCGTTGAGTCTGTTGTTGGCCATGGCCGGGGTATTGGCAATTTCTGCCGGCTTTAGCGGCCTGATTTCGGGTGGAGGCAGCATCACCCTGCCGCTTGGTTTGCCCTGGTTGCCGTTGCATGCTGAGCTGGATGCACTGGGTGCATTTTTCCTGCTGGTAATCGGTTCGCTGCTGTTTCCTGTCGCCATCTATTCTCATGGCTATTTTCGCCATGAAAAACGGATCACGCCGTTGCTGGTCTTTATGCCGCTGTTTGCGCTCGGTATGATGGGCGTGGTACTAGCCGGTGATGCGCTGGCCTTTATGCTGTTCTGGGAATTGATGAGCGTATCGTCCTATTTCCTCGTTACCCATGAGCATCAGCATCTGGAGAACCGCAAGGCGGGATTTATCTATCTGCTCATGGCGCATATGGCAGGGCTGCTGATCCTGGGCTCGTTTGCCACCCTGTATGCGGCTTCCGGCTCGTTTGAATTTTCTGTTATGAGGGAAGCAAGTGTCGAACCATTCTGGGCATCGGCTGCATTCCTGTTGGCAGCATTCGGTTTTGGAACCAAAGCCGGTGTCATCCCCTTGCATGGGTGGTTGCCGGATGCACATCCGGTTGCACCGTCCAATGTATCGGCCCTAATGAGTGGCATCATGCTCAAAGTGGCCATTTTCGGATTTATCCGGGTGGTCTGGGATTTGATGGGGCCGGGCGATTTTCAGTGGTGGTGGTGTGCACTGATTCTGGCGGCAGGATCAAGCTCGGCTGTGGGTGGTGTATTGCTGGCGCTGCAACAGCATGATTTGAAACGCCTGCTGGCATATCACTCGGTGGAAAATATCGGCATTATTCTAATTGGTATTGGTCTGGCGATGCTGCTGGCTCATTTCGGGCATCCGATGCTGGCGGCGCTCGGCCTGATTGCGGGGCTCTACCACACCATCAACCACGCCATCTTCAAAGGTCTGCTGTTCATGGGAGCGGGGGCGGTGTTGCACAGCACCGGCACACGCGATATGGAATCCATGGGCGGATTAATTCACCGCATGCCGGTAACCGCAGTATTTTTTCTGGTTGCGGCGGTATCGATTTCAGCACTGCCACCGTTTAATGGTTTTGTGTCAGAATGGCTGACCTTTCAAACCGCCCTGATGGCACCACAAATGGGCGGTGCATTGCTGATGGCGATTGTGCCATTTTCCGCAGCCATGCTGGCGCTGGCCGGGGCACTGGCGGCGGCCTGCTTTGTCAAAGTATTCGGGGTTGTTTTCCTCGGCCATGCCCGAAGCAAGGCGGCGGCACAGGCACAGGAAGTGGATGGCTGGATGCAAGCCGGTATGGCGATTCCTGCAATATTCTGCCTGTTGTTGGGAATACTGCCCGTGTTGTTTATCCCACTAATCGATGCCGTGCCACAGATGCTGTTGCATGCCTCGCTGGCTGATTCCGTGCATGCGCACGGGTGGTTGTGGCTGACGCCGGTCAGTGTAAGCCATGCATCCTATTCATCCCCACTGGCATTGACGGGTATGATCATCGTAGGTGGTCTGGTCTTCTGGTGGCTGCATCCGAAGGGGCGGGTAATTCGTCGAAGCCGTATGTGGAGCTGTGGCAACCCGCATTTGAATGCACGCATGCAATACAATGCCACCAGTTTTTCGCAGCCACTGCGGCGTATTTTTTGGGGTGTACTGCAGCCGGACGAACATGTACATGTGGAGCGACAGTTCCATAAATTACTGACCATAAAAGTACGTTACACGGTGCATGTCGGTGATTTGGCGGTAAAACACCTGTATCAACCGATTGGCCGATTGACGCTATCCATCGCACGCTGGCTTAATACGCAGCACCAATACGGTATTCATACCAATCTGACTTGGACATTTGTCACGGTCATTCTGTTGCTGGCCTTATTCGCATGAGTGTAATGGCATCCATATTTGTTCAGCTTTTCCAGGCCATCTTGCTGGTGCTGGTTGCACCGCTTGCGGCGGGTTTTGTGTCTACCTGCAAGGCGCGTTTACAAAATCGGCGTGGTGCCGGTGTGATGCAGCCATGGCGTGACCTGCGCAAGCTCTTTGCCAAGGAAGTCGTGATGGCCGAACATGCTTCGTGGATATTTCGTTTCGCACCTTACATTGTGTTTACCGCCACGATGATGGCAGCCAGTGTGGTTCCTGCCCTGATGGTCGATACACCATTATCCCTGACTGCAGATGTAATTGCGCTGGTTGCGCTGCTGGCGCTGGCCCGGTTTTTTCTGGCACTGGCAGGTATGGATATCGGCACAGCCTTCGGCGGCATGGGTGCGAGTCGGGAAATGACCTTTTCAGCACTGGCTGAGCCAGCCATGCTGATGAGTATCTTTGTGCTTTCACTCGGCGCGCACAGCACCAACCTGACCACGATGATAAATCATACCCTGAATACCCCCGTGATGATGCAGCCTTCCATTGCTTTTGCACTGGCTGCCATGGTGATGATCGCGGTGGCCGAAAACGGGCGTATTCCCATTGATAATCCGACTACACATCTGGAACTGACCATGATTCATGAGGCGATGTTGCTGGAATATTCCGGACGACATCTGGCTCTGATGGAATGGGCGTCCCAGATCAAGCTTATCCTGTTTGCCACATTGCTGGTTGATCTATTTGTGCCGTGGGGGATCGCGGCCCATGCAGATCCGGGCGGTATTGTTCTGGCATGTGTATTCTGGTTGCTCAAGCTGGTTGTGTTGTTTGTACTGCTGGCGCTGGCTGAAACGGGTATGGCAAAACTGCGTCTGTTCGAGGTGCCGGAGTATCTCAGTGCCGCTTTTGTACTGGCTTTTCTCGGCCTGATTACGCATTACATGCTGGAGGTGGGGGCATGATCTCATTTGCACAGCAATTGATTGATGGCCTGGCCGCATTGATGCTGCTGGTTTCCTTTGCCCTGCTGGCCCAACATCGCATGCTGTCTGTGCTGCACTGGTTTGCTGCTCAGGGGGTACTGCTGTCGATTACCGCTGCTGTCGTCGCATATTCCACCGGACACGATGAACTTTATGCATCTGCAGTGATGGCGCTTTTGCTCAAAGGAATGTTATTGCCCTGGTTGTTGTGGCGCGTGATTCGGCAGTTGCATGTTCACCGCGAAGTGGAACCCCTGATGAATAATGCCGTGACGATGATGCTGGCGCTCGGCATCACCCTGTTTGCCTTTCATGTGATTCAGCCGATTGAAAAGATTTCTGAATTGATGACGCGCAACTCGATGTCCATTGCTACGGCCTGTGTCTTGCTGTCCATGTTGATGATGATGACCAGAAAGAAGGCAATCACCCAGGTAGTCGGGTTTCTGGCTGTTGAAAATTCCCTGTTTTTTGCCGCCATCGGTGCCACCAACGGGATGCCTTTGATTGTGGAAATCGGAATTGCGTTTGATGTGTTGATTGCTGCCCTGATTTTCGGCGTGTTCTTTTTTGAAATTCGCAACACATTCGATTCACTGGAAGTCGATGCCATGCAAGCCTCGCTGGTTGATAAGGACGATGAATCGTGAATATGTTTATTGCTACCCTGCTTTCTCCGCTGATTGGCGGCCTGTTGCTGGCATGGATTCGCCATCCGGAGCTGGCAGCGAAACTGAATATCCTGACCGGAATTTTTACGTTTTCTTTCAGTATCCTGCTCTCACTACAGGTTGTGGGTCATGATGCGGTCGATGCCATGGGCGGTTGGTTTCATTTGGATGCCTATAATGTCTTTCTGGTGGCGCTGACAGCATTTGTCGGCATGACGACGACGATTTTTTCGCGCCCCTATATGCGCCATGAGCTGGAAATTGGCAGGGTGAATGAATCGCGTATGCGCTTGTATCACAGCATGTATCAGTTGTTTCAGTTCGGCATGCTGCTGGGCTTTACGACCAATAATATCGGCGTGCTGTGGGTGTCGCTGGAACTGGCGACGCTGGCGACGGTATTGCTTGTGTCGCTGTATCGTACGCCCGCCTCGATTGCGGCGGCATGGAAGTATTTTATCCTGTGCGGTATGGGCATTGCGCTGGCTTTGTTCGGTACGGTGCTGGTGTTTTTCGCATCTTCAGCCGTACTTGGCCATGGCAATGAAGCCTTAACGTGGACAATGCTAATGCAACATGCCTCCGAACTGGATGCTACGGTGATGAGCATTGCGTTCTGTTTTCTGATGGTCGGTTATGGCACCAAGGTCGGGCTGGCACCGATGCATGCCTGGTTGCCCGATGCGCATGGCGAGGGGCCGACACCGGTTTCCGCCGTACTCTCCGGCCTGCTGCTCAATCTGGCCCTGTATGCGCTGGTGCGCTGTAAGATGCTGGTCGATGGCGCTACCGGAACGGAGATGGCCGGTCATATCATGATGGGTTTTGGCCTGTTTTCGCTGGCGGTGGCGGCGCTGTCGTTGCACAAGCAGCGTGATATTAAACGGATGTTTTCATTTTCATCAGTGGAGCATATGGCGTTGATGACGTTTGCCTTCGGCATCGGTACGCCGTTGGCGACATTTGCCGCATTGCTGCATATGACGGTGCATTCGCTGGTCAAGTCGGCGATATTCTTCACTGTAGGCCATGCCGCGCAGGCCATGGGTACACAGAAAATGGCCGAGATTCGTGGCCTGATTTATCATCATCCCGGCATTGGCTGGGGACTGCTGATTGGCGTCGCCGCCATTGCCGGATTTCCGCCTTTCGGCGTGTTTATCAGTGAATTTCTGGTTTTTTCCGCTGCGCTGGAGGTCTATCCGTGGACAACCGTTCCGCTGTTGATCGGGTTGCTGGTCGCGATGGCCGGCCTGTTCCGATTCGTACAGCCCATGGTGTATGGTGAAACCGCTGCGCAAGCGGTGCCGGTGCATGTCAATATGACGCCGATTTATATTCATTTGACGCTGGCGCTGCTGCTGGGGTTGTCGATTCCTGCCTTCCTGGCCGACTGGTATCACCAGGCTGCGGCACTGATTGCCATGTCCGGTCATGCAGGAGGCGGTGTATGACGCATCCAACCAATACCTGGTTCTCCGAAAAGTTGGGCGATCACGGCATTTATACCCAATATCTGGAAGATCATCATCCGGCCCATATGCCGTGCTTGGAAATCCGCATCCTGGATTGGGAACAGGCAGCCAAAACAGCGCGCTCGCTGGATATGCGGTTGGTGGCGGTGTGGGCGACTGAGGGCGGCTGCCATGACCAGGACGAAGGGATGTACGCCTATATGTGTTTCGCCCACCCCGAACACCGCCATGCATTGCTGCGCACGCTGCTAGGAGAGAAGCGGCGTGAGATTCCATCCATCAGCAAGCATTATATCGCCGCCTCGCGTATGGAACGGCATATGCAGGATATGTTCGGCATTGATGTCACCAATACCCCCGACAACCGCCGCTGGCTCAAGCATGAGCACTGGCCGGAGGATAGCCGGCCTCTATTACGCGAATTTGCACACGATACCCGCATGGAACGGGTTGAAGGCGAATATGAATTTATTCGCAGCGGTAGCGAAGGGGTGTATGAGATTCCGGTCGGTCCGGTGCATGCCGGCATTATCGAGCCCGGCCAGTTCCGCTTTCTGGCGGTTGGTGAACTGGTATTGAATATGGAAGAGCGGTTTGGTTTTGTGCACAAGGGGATTGAAAAAGCCATGCAAGGGCGCACAGCCGAAGATGGCGTGCGGCTGGCTGCGCGTGTGTCCGGCGATACCAGCGTAGGCCATGCATGGGCTTTTGCGCAGGCTTGCGAATATGCTGCCAATGTGGAGGTGCCCAGGCGCGCCAGTTATTTGCGCGGCGTATTATGCGAGCGAGAGCGCATGGCCAATCATATTGGCGATATCGGCGCGATTTGTAATGATGCCGCTTTCACCTTCATGTTGATGCAAATGCATCGTTTGCGCGAGGATATGGCGCGGTTGCACGCCGATCTGTTCGGGCATCGGCTACTGATGGATACGATCGTGCCGGGCGGCGTCGGTATGGACGTGGATAAGGGGGCCTGTCGCGCCCTTATTGATCAGACTCGCGCGTTGGCTGTCGAAGTGGAGCATCTGCGTGCTATTTATGCCGATAATCCATCGATTCAAGAGCGCGTTATCGGTTCCGGCCCGGTCAGCATTGATGATGCCCGTGACATCGGCTTGCTCGGTTATGCCGGTCGCGCCTCGGGTGATTATCCGGATGAGCGAATTGAAGAAGCATATCCGCCGTATGATGATCTGGAAGTTCATGTGGCGGAGGGCAAGCTGGGCGATGTGGCGACACGCGTGTGGGTTCGCTTTGAAGAAATTGCCGATTCCGCCCGTATGATTATCCGGTTGCTCGAAAATCTTCCCGGGGGTGATATTCGAGCAGACTGGCAAGCGCCGGAACCAGGCATTTCAGGCTTCTCCGCTATTGAGTCATGGCGCGGTGAAATCGCCTGCTGGCTACGTTTCGGTGATGGGGGACGCCTTGACCGTTATTTTGTGCGTGATCCGTCGGTCATCAACTGGTTGGGACTGGAGCTGGCTGTGCGCGAAGTACCGGTACCCGACTTTCCGCTTAACAATAAATCCTTCAACTGTTCCTATTCGGGTAACGACCTGTGAGAACGATATGATAAGAATCCTGAAACAGCTGGCCAAGGTCGGTTCGGTAACCGAAGCGCTGGGCGAGGCAGGTAACGAGATTGAACTGCTCGGCGAACAACTGGCGCCCGTCATTCGCAAACGTTTTGCCGGTTCGCTGGCTATTCGTGCCGTCGATGCCGGATCCTGTAATGGTTGCGAGCTGGAAATCCATGCCACCAACAACGTATATTACGATATTGAGCGTTTCGGTATCCATTTTACAGCCAGTCCCCGTTTTGCCGATATGTTACTGGTAACAGGCCCGGTAACGCGCAATATGGAAACCGCCTTGAAAATGACTTTCGATGCCATGCCGCAACCGGCACTGGTGGTTGCCATGGGCGATTGCGCTGCCAACTGCGGGGTATTCGGCAAGGACAATTATGCCATCGCGGGTACGGTCAGTGATATTATTCCGGTAGATGTGGTGATTCACGGCTGTCCGCCGACTCCGACCGATATTATCCGGGGCATTCTGCAAGCCATCGGCAGCGATTGAGGTCATGAAACCAAAACCCACTACATGCTTATGTCCCCGGAATTTCCATAAACCTATGCTTGGCTCTGATACATCTCTTCTGAAGCTCTCTTCACTATCCTAGAGATATTGAAATAGATTTCCTATTCTACGCGTATTCATTTATCAAAATTCGCTACGCGCAAAACTTGTATAAAAACTGAGGACTACCCTGCTGCAGTGCGAAAGCGCACCTTGAAAATAAAGATGATAATCTTCGCATGCATGATAGAACGTGCAGGTGATTGGGGCGGATAGTTTTATTATGTCTCCAGAACTACCGAAACTGATGGTTAGTAAAGAATTAAGCTGAAGAGGGTTTTATGAAACGTGAAATTATCTATGGGTCAGACCCGCAGCCAAGTGATCATATCTTGAGAAATCTGGCCATATTTTATGATAAAATAT
>CAZWWF010000054.1:3636-8708 GCA_964636805.1 uncultured Zetaproteobacteria bacterium | reverse complement strand
TTGATCACCTGATAGTGTGCCTCATCGGCATGGGACATTTCTTCCTGTGCCGCCGCCATCCGGCAATTGATCACCGTCATCTCATCCTGTCCACGCGAGATCAGGCGGCGGCGCAGTTCATTCAACGATGGCGGCAATATAAATACACGAATAGCCGATGGAATCTTTTGAGCCACCTGACGAGCACCCTGCCAGTCGATTTCCAGCAATACGTCGGCACCGGAAGCCAGCATATCTTCCACATCCTGTTGCCGTGTGCCATACAAATTACCATGCACACTGGCCCACTCCAGAAACAGGCCCTGATCGCGCTGCGATTCGAAATCATCCGTGCAAAGGAAATGGTATTCCCGCCCATCAATTTCTCCGGGCCGCGGCTTTCTGGTCGTACAGGAGGTACACAGCTTTAAATCAGGGCACCGTTGCAGCAAGGAACTGCACAGCGCAGATTTTCCGGCGCCGGACGGGCCCGATACAATAAACAAACGACCGCTCATTTGTTCTGCCCCGTCAGTTTTTCATATTTGTGTTGTAACATTTCTCTTGATTCGACATACCGCGGATTAACCGGAATACAGTCTACCGGACAAACCATCTGGCACTGGGGCTCATCAAAATGGCCCACACATTCAGTGCAACGATCCGGGTCAATTTCAAAGATTTCCTCACCCTCAAAAATAGCCATATTAGGGCATTCAGGCTCACACACGGCACAATTGATGCAATCATCTGTAATGATCAATGCCATTATGAACCCCTGATAAACTTTACCACCAGCCAACCCACAGCCACGGCAACCAGACCTGCCAGACGAATAGCGCCCGGGGGCATCTCCGGCAATCGTCTGATCATATCTATCATCTGCCGTGGAAAGAGTGCATAGATCGCTCCTTCCAATACCATCACCAGTCCGAGTGCAACCAGCAGGTCATCCATGGCGACGTATAACTCCCGTCACAAGAGTCCGTTTACCGCCTGGACTGTTCGAAAAAGTTGAAAAATTCGGAGTTCGGTGAAATCACCAGCTTTGTATTGGCGTCAATCGATTTACGATAGGCTTCCAGCGAACGGGTAAAGGCATAAAATTTGGGATCCTTGTTATATGCCTTGGCGTAAATCGCGGTGGTAGTAGCATCGGCCTTACCACGAATGATCTCAGATTTTTTATACGCCTCTGCTAACAGGGTCTTCTGCGTCTTTTCAGCCGTAGCTCTAATTTCCTTGGCAGCCTCTTCACCTTCAGAGCGATACTCCTTGGCAATACGGTTACGTTCCGCCTTCATACGCTGGAATACAGCTTCCGAATTCTCCTGCGGCAGATCAGCGCGTTTGATACGTACATCGACAATCGAAATACCGTAATCCTTCACACCGGCATCTGCACGATCACGAATCGATTTCATCAACGCAACACGCAGATTTGCATTTTCACCACCGGATACAATTTCATGCAGGGTATGCTGACCCAACACCTCTCGCACCTTACCACGCACCACATCATCCATGCGGGCAACCACGCCGGTCTGGGTACGTGCCACCTGATACACTTTCAGCGGATCAGTAATACGCCAGCGGGTATAATTATCCACCATAATGGATTTTTTATCCTTGGTAATCACTTCATTGGGAGCGGCATCACTTTCCAGCAAACGCTGATCAAAGGTCGTGACACTCTGCCATGGCAGTTTGAAGTGCAAACCAGCCTCCTTCACCACAGCTTTCGGATTACCAAACTGTAATACCAGTGCCTGTTCACGCTGATCCACGACAAAAGCGCTCATACTGAATACGGCTGCGACGGCAACCAGAAGAATAGCAATGATTGTCTGTTTCGGACTCATTTCTTCACCTCCACCTTGTTGCCCAGTTTATCGAGCGGCAAATACGGCAATACATGTCCAGCCACGGAACTATCAATAATCACCTTGTCAGCACGAGCCAATACTTCCTGCATCGTATCCATGTATAAACGTTTACGCGTCACTTCCGGAGCCATTTTGTAAGCAGCATAGACACTTTCAAAGCGATCCGCTTCACCCTTGGCGCGTTCTACGACCTGCTTGGCATAGGCTTCGGCATCAAGCACCATCTTCTTCGCTTCACCACGCGCATTCGGGATAATATCATTGGCATAGGCTTGTGCTTCATTCTTGGCACGTTCTTTATCTTCACGCGCAGAAGCCACATCCTTGAACTCCTTGATCACTCGCTCAGGCGGCTGCACATCCTGCAGTTTCACCGTACTGATTGAGATACCGGCATGATAACTGTCCAGAATAGACTGAATCAAATCCTGCGTTTCCACTTCCACTTCGGCCTTCTTGGTGGTTAACACATCATCGATCATGGTGCGGCCTATGATCTCACGAATCGCAGACTCGGCTGCATCACGCACGGTTTTGGTCCCGCTGTCGATATTGAACAGGAAATTTTCCACACTCTTGATCTTGTATTGTACAATAAACGAAATATCGACGATATTTTCATCCTTGGTCAGCATCAGTGATTCATTGGTTCGTTTGCGAATAATGCCATCGGCAAAATGCCGGAAACCGATTTCCAGACGTTGTACACGCGTCACCGGCAGTTTCTCGATGGTATCAACCGGATATGGAATTGCCCAGTTCAAACCAGGCCCCTTGGTCGCAACATGTTTACCGAAGCGCAGTACCACCGCTTCCTCATCTGCAGCTACCATATAAAAACCGGTTGCACCCCAAAACAGCACGACTGCCGCCATAATACCGACAATCATATTTTTACTGATTTCCGGCCCGCTACCTGAACCGCCGCTTCCACCGCCACCGAATATACCGCCAAAACGTTCCTGCAGACGGCGGATTACTTCATCCAGATCAGGGGGTGTCTGATTACCTCCACCCCGGTTACCCCACGGGTTCTGATTCTGATTGTGATCATTCTGGTTGCTCCAGGGCATACCTGACCTCCATAAAAAAGACAGCGGCGGAGTGTAGCGGCCTGATTCAGCGATTGCATCCCCTACGTTCCCCCGTTCGTTCAAAGGCCATTCCTGAGGAAGCGTTGATTCATTCAGTGCATCCGCGCAGGCTATGGGCAGCCTGCTAAATTAGACGCGTAAATGCTTGATTTGTATGCGAAAACAAAAAGATTCTTCTGCCTGAGAAGCGGATTTTTGCAGAAATGGTAATAAATCAGCTCCCCCTGATACGAAAAAAGTTCAGGCCTTCAACTGCAGCAAATACCGGTTATGCCCCACCACCGCAGCCGGAATAACCAGTAAATTTAATATCGGGACCATGAACAATACCATCGCAAAGCCGGAAAACCCGAGGTAAAACCAGTGATTGTCAACAATCATCTTTTTGCGATCCTGATAACTCCATCCGCGACGTGATGCCGTGGTATCAATCAGTTCAAAACTCAGAAAGCGAACAGCACCATACGTCCAGATCAACGTAGCCAGCGGCGGAAGCCAGAAAAATAATAGCGCCGCGACACCCCACTGTACCAGCCCAAGCAACGGGCGAATCGAATTCGACAGACTCTGCAACATCAATTGTACCCGGCCTGACTCTTGTGCCGAAACCTTTTCGCCGAATATTGCTTCTGTACGAACAGCCAAATCGTCCAGCCAGGGAGCTGACACTGCAGAACCAAGCATCACAAAACTCACGATGCCACAAAGCATTGCCAATACAAAAGCCAAAGTACCGGCCAACCAGGACAACACCTGCCAGTACCATGTATCACCGGCAGGAATCCACAATGCTGTCACATAATCAATGAGCCAGAACGTAGCCGAAGAAAGTACAACCATCAGCACCAGCAGCAATGCCAGCATTCGCCATAATATCGCCCGAAGCTCCGCACGTCCCAACAATAATCGCACGCCGTTTAATAATGCCAGCGCACCGTGAATCACGTATCGATCTCCAGATCATGCATAATCTGTTCGGCTGCCAGTTTATCATCCTCGGCCACCAACACGCAGGCATCCATCACAGTCGGCAACGGCATCAACGCATTCATGCCTGCATTATTGATATGGAAATCAATCCCTCTGGATGCCAATGCATCGGAAATAACCTGTAATAATACCGGGTCGGAAATTCTTGTTAACTCAATCATGCGAAAACCCTATGGTTTTTGACAGTAAGCGTCACCCTTGACAGGGGACAGTCAGGCACGACGATTGCGAATATGTTAAATCATACAGCCGGAGAAACTCCGGCAACCACACTCCCCGTTTCTGTTGAAACGCTTCAAACTGTACTCTCCGGCATGCTTCCTGCTGATGCCGATGATGGTGACCTGTATCTGGAGTATTCCTGTTCGGAGTCTCTGGCGCTGGAAGAAGGTCGCGTCAAACACGTATCCGCATCGACCCATCAGGGTATGGGAGCACGTGTGATCAAAGGTGAATCGGCCGGCCATGCATTTACAGACCGGCTGGATACCACAGCCCTTCTGGATGCCGGCAAGTCGGCCAGGGCCATTGCGGAAAGTGGACAGAATCATGCCCCGGTAGCCATTCATCAGAGCACACCCGCACCTCAATTATATCAGGGTATCAATCCGGCTGAATCGGTTGATTTCTCTCAACGAAAATCGTTACTGGAAGAGCTGGATACACTGGCCAGAAGCATTGACCCGCGTGTCAAACAGGTATTTGCCAATATCTCCTCCTCCTTTTCCGATATTCATATCATTCGGATGGATGGCGCATTTATCCATGATACACGTCCTCTGGTACGACTTAATGTATCTGTTGTGGTTGAGCAAAATGGCAAACGTGAAACCGGCTCGGCCGGCGGCGGTGGCCGATTTTCGCTTGCACGTCTGATTTGCGACGATGAAGCCAAACGACTGGTGCATGAGGCTGTGCGGCTGGCGTTGTTGAATCTGGATGCCCACGATGCACCGGCCGGAACCATGCCGGTTGTGCTCGGCCCGGGGTGGCCGGGTATCCTGTTACATGAAGCCATCGGCCACGGTCTTGAAGGCGACTTCAATCGCAAGGGAACCTCTGTGTTTTCGGGTAAAATGGGCCACCAGGTCGCAGCAAAAGGCATTACTGTTGTAGACGACGG
>CAZWWF010000054.1:0-3536 GCA_964636805.1 uncultured Zetaproteobacteria bacterium | reverse complement strand
CGGGTAAAATGGGCCACCAGGTCGCAGCAAAAGGCATTACTGTTGTAGACGACGGTACGATCCCCGAACGCCGTGGCTCATTAAGTGTCGACGACGAAGGTACGACAACCAATCGAACGGTACTGATTGAAGACGGCATTTTGACCGGCTACCTGATGGACAAACAAAATGCACGACTGATGGGCATGGATCCAACCGGAAACGGCCGCCGGGAATCCTATGCCCACCCGGTGCTGCCTCGCATGACCAACACATTCATGCTGGCTGGTCACGATAATCCGGACGATATTATTGCGTCACTGGACAAGGGTATTTACGCAGTCAATTTTGGCGGCGGACAGGTGGATATTACCTCGGGTAAATTTGTATTCACCACCTCCGAAGCCTATTACGTGGAGCATGGCAAGATTCAATATCCGGTTAAAGGAGCTACGCTGATCGGTTCCGGCCATGAAGTCCTGCAAAAAGTATCCATGATCGGGAATGACCTGGCGCTAGATCCGGGCGTCGGCACCTGCGGCAAGGGCGGTCAGTCGGTACCTGTCGGCGTCGGGTTGCCCACGATTCGCATTGATGAACTCACTGTGGGAGGCACCGAAACATGATTCATGCAAACGCGAATATATCCGATCGTGCGATCCAACTACTTGAGGCGGCCAGACAATGTGGTGCGATCCATGCCGATGCGCTGGCTGTTTGCGATTCCGGCAACTCGATCAGTGTGCGTAATGGGAACATCGAATCTGTTGAACGTGAGGATGCACAGGGGCTCGGCCTGCGAGCCTTTGTTGAAACGCCAAAGGGTCTGGCCTTTGCCACAGCATCTTCATCGGACATTTCAGAAGCCGGACTAAAAAAACTGGCCGAACAGGTCATTGCCATGGCGCGTATTTCCGAACCCGACCCGGATGCAGTCCCCCCTGTTGGTGCCAGGCACCCGACAGAAGCAGAGCTACAGGCATGGCAGGCACGCCATGATCATGCCGATTCCGGCTGGAATCTTGAACAGGCCAGAGAAGCTGCCATCGAATGCGAAGATATTGCACGTCATTATTCAGAAATAATCAGTAACAGTGAAGGTGCAGATGCCGGCTTCGGCAGTAGCCATGTAGCCTATGCCTCCTGCGACGGTTTTGCCGCCGAATACAGCAAATCCTCGGCCTCGCTCAGCGTATCGGTGATTGCCGGTACGGGTGAAGGCATGCAACGCGATTACGCATGGCACCGTGCCCTGCATGTTTCAGATCTGCATTCCCCCCGTGCCATTGCCGAAGAAGCTGCGGATCGCGCCATTCAGCGTCTGCATCCGGGCAGCATGGGCAGCAGAGAAACCACGGTCATTTTCGAACCACGCATCGCCACATCGCTGCTGGGCCATCTTGTCGGTGCCATCAACGGGCGCTCGATATTGCAACAACGATCTTTTCTGTCTGACAGCCTTGGCCAGTATATCTTTCCCGATTTCGTCAATATTGAGGATAACCCTGATCATCCCAACGGTTTGGGAAACCGCCTGTTTGACGGTGAAGGAAGCCGCTGCACCGTGAACCGGATCATTCAAAACGGCAAGCTGAGCACATTCCTTGCCGATCGCTACGTTGCCAAACGACTGGGCCAGGCGGAAACCGGCAGCGCTTCACGCGGCCTGACCGGAGATATCGGTATCAGCCCGTCCAATCTGATCTGGCATGCCGGAGAAAAAACACAGCAGGATATGCTCAGTGAGATCGGCAACGGATTACTGGTCACGGAACTGATCGGCTTCGGTGTCAACGGCGTGACCGGCGATTATTCGCGCGGTGCCGGTGGCTTCCTGATCGAAAACGGACAGATCAGCCGTCCCGTGCAAGGCATTACGATTGCCGGTAATCTGAAAGACATGTTTGCCAATATCGAAATGGTCGGTTCCGACCAGACATGGTTCGGCTCCACTGCTGTGCCATCAATCGCCATTTCAGGTATGACAGTCGCCGGCCAATAAGCTCTTTCAGTAAAAAGTGTTCACATCAATGTCAGAAAATCAGACAGTCCGAGATTGGCCCAGACTGTATGAAAACAAAGATATGGGCAGAAAATGGACATTTGTAGTTAGTGGGCTGTGAGATATGTATTAGCACCTATCTTGAGTGTGTGCTGTTTTCCAGAAGTAGTCAGATAGTAGTTTGCACCTTGTGGGACCACACTGCCGAGGCTAATCAGTCCTAGTTTCTCCAGCTCCTCTAACGCTAGCTCTACAGCAATTTTATTATAGCCGACTGTCTGAGGTAGTCCTGCGTTGGTGAAATTAACAAGGTCATCTTCAAATAGCTTTGCAATTATGGCTTCGGCAACCTGAGACAGTTCACCCTCAACCGTTGATGGCATCTGATTCTCAAGCGGGTTCTACCCTGTTTTTACGGACACATCTAAAAAGAGGGTAGAACCCTACTTGGTACTGGCACTGAAAGGAGTGCACAACCTAGATTAACCATAGATTGACAATGATTGGATTTATGCTTTACACTGCTGTGATAATCCCGGAACGACAGGAGGTTTCGATGCACATTTCCCTTACTCCCCAGCTTGAATCCAGAATTAAAGAAAAGGTCAATTCGGGGTTGTATAATAACTCCAGCGAAGTGATACGAGAAGCATTACGTTTCATGGAAGAGAATCAGAATCTCATCCAGCAGATGAAATTAAATCATTTGCGTCAGGCTGTTGCTGCTGGTGCCACTCAGGCAGAACAGGGCGAATTCAGCCCGCGTTCGGTTCAGGATATTATTGCGCAATCAAATCATACTGCATGAGTGCTGCTTATCAGCTTACCCACATTGCTGATAATGATCTGATGGCAATCTGGCGTGATAGCTGCGAACGATGGGGTTCCAGCCAAGCCAACAAATACTTGAACGAATTGGAGTCATGTTTCATTGAGTTGAGCAGGCACCCAAAACTGGGTAGAATCCGCCCTGAAATAAAACAGGGATACCGATCTATCCTCAAAAACAAGCACCTGATATTTTATCGCCAGCACCGTGGGATAATAGAGATCATCAGGATTCTGCATCAACGCATGGAAATAGCCGAGCATTTCTGAATCCTGTTCATGAGGCAGTGCTAGACACCCAGAGCTCCGGGGACGTTATATAGCTCACGCCTTTCTGGCATAACTACCCCTTTTTTTAACCTACAATCACCTGACTATATCGGCAGGAAAGTCCGACAGCCCCCGAAGTTGGCCGAATCCAGACGATTCAACAATCAAATCTCGGCCAGTAACTTATCAATCATATTCTCGGCCTGGGATGCGTAACTGCCGCCAAAGAGATTAGCGTGGTTGAGGATATGATAGAGGTTATACAAGGTTTTGCGAACGGAATATCCGGCATCCAGCGGCCAAGCTTCCCGGTAGGCGGCATAGAAATCCGCGTTGAAACCACCGAATAGTTCCGTCATGGCAATATCGGCTTCACGATCACCGTAATAAACCGCCGGGTCGAAAATAACCGGTTGCCCTGTTCCATCAAAGGCACGATTACCGCCCCATAAATCAC
>CAZWWF010000053.1:0-8750 GCA_964636805.1 uncultured Zetaproteobacteria bacterium | reverse complement strand
TCAAACCAGTCCATTCCTCCCCACTTATAGGCCAGCGTACACAATACTGTCATGCTCAGGTAAAGAGCCCACAATACTTTGGCGGTTTCGGAAACACGTGTGGTCAGTTTATCCTTGACCGGGCCCGGGACTTCAGCGCGTAATAGCTGCATGCCTCCTGTCCCCAGAAACGGCATCACAGCAACGACCAGTACAATAATACCGACACCTCCCAGCCATTGGAGCATGGAACGCCAGAACAGGATGGCATGGGGCATGTGATCCAGGCCGGAAAGAATGGTCGAACCTGTGGTGGTCAGGCCGGATACTGATTCAAAAATACCATCTACAAAAGAAGTGCACACACCCATTGTCCAGAATGGCAATGCACCGAGCAGGGATAATAATACCCAGGCCAGCGTTACAATTAAAAACCCATCACGATGGCCGAGATCCGAAGGTGCAGGCCCTGATACGAATGTCACAATCATACCGGTGAGCATCACAATACCACCGCAAATTGCGAATTGCATGGCATGTTCGGATTGGTACCATATGGATACACCGGCAGTGACAGCCATACCACTTCCGAATAGCACAGATAGCATGGCCAGAGTCCATACAACCCCCCTGATTTTCATAGTTTATTTAACATGAATAAATAACGTGTCTGCATGGTTTTCGGTCGGGTGCCATCCCGACCAGGTTTAAAATAACCGAGCCTATTTAGTGTTATCCGTCGTTTATTTGAATTTACCAAGCCTCCCTCCCGGTGCTTTAACTGACTTTGTTGGCATCAGGCATACTGTCTCCGAGGGGACATAGCCTAATTTCGCCAGAACTCCGGCACCAGCAATACGAAAAAGGTGTAAATTTCCAACCGTCCGAGGATCATGCCGAAGATTAATACTGACTTGGCCATATCGGGTAGTGATTCGTAATTATCCGCCGGGCCCACCTGACCGAAGCCGGGGCCTGTGTTGGTGATACAGGCGGCGGCGGCAGTGAATGACGTGACCATGTCAACGCCTGTGAAAGCCAGCAGCATGGCGATAATAACATAACAGACGATGAACAATATGGCGAAGCCCCATAATGCTTCTGTAACATTCGATGGTATGCGCTGATTTCCCATTTTTACATGAATAATACCATGCGGATGCACAAGTCGCCGGATTTCACGGTTACCTTGACGAAACAATAACATAATGCGCACGACTTTCATGCCACCACCGGTTGAGCCGGCACAGGCACCGACAAACATAGTCATCACCAGCAGCATGGTGGCGCCAGGTGCCCAGAGACTGTAATCACTGACGGCAAAGCCAGTCGTAGTCGCTATGGAAATCACATTAAACATCACATGAATCGCTGTATCCTGACCGGTTGAGGTAACGATCAGACTGATGCATGCAAGCAGGACACATAGCCAGCCAATATAGGCTCTGAATTCCTCATCAAGGAAATAAGCGCGCAGGGAAAACCCTTTTAGTGCTGCAGCAAAATGCAGGGTAAAGTTGATGCCAGCCAGAATCATAAAGCATATTGCCACCAGTTGTAATAACGTGCCCTGATAAAAACCGAAACTGGCATCATGTGTGGAAAAGCCGCCAATCGCGACCGTACACATGGCATGGTTAATGGCATCAAAAGGGGTCATGCCGGCCAGCCAGTAAGCCAGTGCACAAACCACAGTCATGCCCAGATAGAGATACCATAGCAGCTTGGCTGTTTCTGTGACCCGTGCTGTGAGCTTGTCTTTAACGGGGCCCGGCGTTTCAGCTCTGAACAGCTGCATGCCGCCTACGCCTAACAACGGCATGACTGCAACTGCCAGCACAATAATCCCCATGCCCCCCAGCCACTCTTGCATTGAACGCCAGAACAATATCGAGCGTGGTAGTTGATCCAGCCCGGCAAGCACTGTTGCACCTGTTGTTGTCAATCCCGAAGTAGATTCAAACATGGCATCAACGATTGAGGGCAGGGTGCCGGTGGTCCAGAAAGGAACGGCACCGATCAAAGCCAGCATGAGCCAAGCCAGTGCAACAATCAGGAAACCATCGCGGTGGCTCAACCGTTCAGGTGCGCTGCCACCGAAGCGGATCATGCCAATGCCGAGTAGAATAACTATAGCACCAGCTTCCAGAAACTCAGCGGTATGTCCCGCGTCATAATACATTGCAACCAGCGCCGGAATCATCATGCATCCGCCATAAAGCGTCACCAGCGTACCTATTGTCCAGATTACACCTTTAGGGTGCATGCGTTAAAAGAATTCCAGATGTACTTCGAACAGCCTTTCGACAGCGGCAACTGAGGCGCTGGTTGTTACAATCAGTACATGATCGTGTGTTTCAACCTGAACTGAACCGTTGGGGACGATAATATCACCATTACGCAGGATGGCCCCGACGACAGTGTCTTCCGGCAGCGCTAATTTACTCAAGGGTGTATTCAGGATGGAGCTGGTTTCCAGCGCTTCAGCTTCCAGAACCTCCATGCTACCGTCAGCCAGAGAGGCCATGCCGTGAATCCTTCCCTTGCGGACAAAGCCCAGAATGGAAGCAACTGTCGACAAACGCGGGGAGACGGTAACATCCAGGCCGATCTGGCGTACTACCTGATTGTAGATAGAACGATTTACCAGAGTTACTACATGCGGCACGCCATAGCGTTTGGCAATCAGGCTACTGAGAATGTTGGTTTCGTCATCATTGGTCATGGCGAGGAAATCTTCCATTTTATCGATATTTTCCTCTTCCAGAAGCTTCTGATCCAGTGCATTGCCGCGAATGATGACTACATTATTGAATTGTTCGGACAGCCATTCCGCCCGTTTCTCATTGTGTTCGATCAGTTTGACCATGGCGCCGGCTTTTTCCAGTTCTTTGGCGACAATAAAACCAATGTGTCCACCCCCAACCATCAGTACATTGCGCCCTCTTGGAGAATGATAAGTGAAATCGAGAATATGCATTAATGTGTCGAGCTGTTGGCCTGCTACAGCAACATAAATACTATCACCGGCCAAGAGTACGGTATTGCCTTTGGGTACGCGCCAGCATCCATTGTGTTCGTGGGCGACAACATACACAGGTAGTTCTCCCATGACATCCGGGAATTCCTTCAACGATAATCCGGCCAGAATACTCTTCGGGCGCACGATAAATTCCACTAACTGTAATTTACCACCGAAGAACTCACGTGCATCCAATGCACTGGAGACATTCAATCGTCCCATCACCACCTTGGCTGCTTCTGCTTCCGGGGAAATAATGACATCAATTGGTAACTCATCGCGCCCGATTAAACCCTTACGGCTGACATAATCAGTTTCACGTACTCGTGCTACCTTGGTCGGGACTTTGAACAGCGAATGTGCCACCTGACAGGCCAGCATATTGATTTCATCATTGGTGGTGACTGCAATCAACAGGTCGGCATTTTTTGCTCCGGCCTGCTCCAGTATGCTGGGATGAGACGCTTTACCACAGACTGTTTTTACATCCATGGCTTCAGAAATAACCTGCAGCCGATCAGCATCCTGATCAACTACGGAAACATCATTGCCTTCTGTCGCCAGCCGGCTTGCAATATGATAGCCGACTTCTCCTGCACCCAGTATTACCACATTCATGAGGGCTCCTGTGTATGCTGCACGAGCCCGAAGGATTTTATTTTTCGATGCAACTGGCTGCGCTCCATGCCGATTTCAGCTGCTGTGCGGCTGATGTTCCATTCATGCTCGTTAAGATGTTGAAGCAGAAAGGTGCGTTCGAATGCCTCTCGTGCATCATGAAAGCTGTCTGTATCAGTATGGCCTGTATCCGTGGAATGTATTGAAACTGATTGACTCGAAGACTGTTGATTGGAAGATTGATCCGGCGGCAACATATTTGAAACTGTCATTCGTTCGCCGGGCATTAGAATGTGGCAACGTTCAATATAATTACGCAGTTCACGCACATTACCTGGCCATGCATAGGATTTAAGCCTCGATATTACATCCGGATCAAAATGCACTGCATCTCCACCCAGCTCCTTAGCCTGCTCATCGGCCAGTGACTCAATAAGCAGTGGCAGGTCATCCAGTCGGTCTCTGAGCGATGGCATATGGATGGATACTATATTCAGACGGTAATAGAAATCTTCCCGGAGTTTTTCTTCCCGCAGAGCCTGTTCCAGGTCACGGGAACTGGCTGCAATCAGGCGAATGTTGCAGGTCGTTGGAGTGGGGTTCCCCAGTCGCTGGACAGTGCGTTGCTGCAAAACATGCAAGACCTTGGCTTGTGCTGCCAGGTTTAATTCGGTTACTTCATCAAAAAACAGCACGCCCTGATGGGCTGCTTCAAAGAGGCCCCGCTGGGCGTGTAAGGCCCCGGCAAATGCTCCTTTTTCATGCCCGAACAGTTCAGAGTCCATTCGTCCTGCAGGTATGCTGGCCGTATTGATCTCGATAAACGGGTTGTCCCTGCGTTTTGATGCAGCATGCAGCATACGGGCAGCGACAGCCTTGCCTGTGCCATGCTCTCCGAGAATCAGTACGGGAGAGTCAGAAAGGGCAACACGATTAATCAGGTCAATGACCCCACGGATTACACTGCTGTCACCAATCAGTTCCTGCTGGCTGCGGTGGATAAGCTCCTGGCGTTTCAGGTCCCGGTTTTCCTGCTCCAGTTGCCGTTTTTGTACTGCATTGCGGGCAAGAATCATGAGACGGTCAAAACTGACCGGTTTTTCGACAAAATCGAATGCTCCTTGTCGGGTGGCCCTGACCGCTGTGTCAATGGTGGCATGACCGCTCATCATAATCACCGGCAAATTGGCATCCATCTGGTGAATGCGACTCAGGGTTTCCAGCCCGTCAATACCAGGCATCCAGATATCAAGCAGTATGCAATCTACCGGTTGCTTGCGCAGGCGAGCAATGGCTTCTTCGCCTGAAGCAGCGCAAACAACCAAATATTCTTCATCTTCAAACAGTCCCTGCAGGGAATCCCGGATGGGCTGTTCATCATCCACAATCATGATGCGTGCAGTCATGAACCCTCCTTATGCGGTATATGTCTAGGGAGTTTCAGGCAGAAGTGAGTGGGCCCGGTTCTCGAAACCAGTCTCAGTTCTCCACCATGATCCTCGGCAATACGTTTAGCAATGGCCAGCCCTAGTCCTGATCCATTTACTTTGGTCGAATAATAAGCTTCAAACAGTTTGGATGCAGCCTCTTCAGTTATGCCGTCACCATCATCCTCAACATGCCATGCCACGAATTCATCGGTAAGCTCAGCATACAGTCGAACCGTGTAGTATTCATTACCGGTTGCTGCTATAGCATTATCCATCAGGTTGATTAGAATCTGTCGTATCTGGTCAGGGTCGCACTGGCATGTGCTGTCGCCATGATTTTCCTCCATTATGACACGGACACGTTGATAGCTATGAAACAGATCATTCATATCCTGTAAAATCGTATTGACCAGAACTTCGCGAATTTTGGGTTGTGGCATACGCGCCAGTGTGGAAAAGTCGGCAATCAAGCGCTGCAGGCGCTCGACCTGATCAATGATCGCTTTGGTGCAGACATCAAATACCTTCGTATTGTCAACCTGTGTTCGGAAGCGCCGCTGCAATCGTTCGGTAGACAGCTTGATGGGTGTTAGCGGGTTTTTGATTTCATGCGCCAGGCGCTGCGCCACTTCTGCCCAAGCCTTGGCGCGTTCAGCCTCCGCCAAGTCTGAGATATCATCAATGACCAGCAGGTAGCCTGAAAACTTTGTGCCGCTGGCACTCAGGCGGGCACCACGCGCCAGCACATGTAATGTTTTTCCTTCTGGCAGGGCAACATCAAATTCACGTTGCAGCAATTCTTCCTTCTGGTGACGCAGCTCATCATAAAAATCACCAATATCACGCAGATTGCCATGACTTACCTGCAGAATATCGGCGCTTGGTACCCAGTTGTCAGGCAGATGCAGAATATCGCGTACAGCCTGATTGAGCAGGCGAACCCGTCCATCCCCATCAACAAGTACTACTCCGGTATGCAGATTAGCCAGAAGAGATTCCAGTACATATTGTCGCTGGCGGCTGTTGTCCAATGCCTTGGTCAGATCTTTCTGTGCCTGTTCAATAGCCTCGACATTTTGTTTCAGCCGGGTTGCCATTTTATTGAATGAACGGGCGAGCGAACCCAGTTCATCTTGGGGTGATTCGGAAATAACCACATCCAGATCGCCTTCTGTCACGCGGCGCAAGGCATTGGCCAGATCGCCAATGGGTGATGTCAAACGACGGGCAAACAATAGCGCCACCAGACCGGCCAATAGTACAACTACCAATGTCATAAACAGCATAACATGGGTAAATGTAGCACTGATTTTTTGGCGATTGTGTTCAAGCTGGCGATAGCTGCGATAGTCTGCTTCAACAGCTCGGGCATTCTGGATGACACCTGTGGGCAATTGAATTTCCACTCGAAGTAGACCAATCACCGATGTTGGCCCGATCAGCGGTGCATAACCTACTGCTACTTCGCCGCCATCCCGGGTTATAAGTTCGGTCACTACCCTGCCCAGATGCATCGACAGACGAGCGGTTTCATTCAGAGATGTCATTTGCAGTGCGCTGAATTCACCCGTTTGAATAGCACCGATCTGCCTTTCATTGATATCGAATAATTCAACCTTCTGCCACCCTTCCGTTTGTCCGATTTCGTTCAAATAGGCATTGGTAGAACGATAATCCAAATTGCCGTTCACGGCAGCAAGCAGGGTGGCATCGCTAATGTAATCGAGCAGATTACGTTTCATGTTTTTTTCGACACGTTCATAAAACCCCTGAGCCAGATTCAGAGCCCGATCCAGCAAAGTGTCTACACGAACATCGAACCAGACATCCATTCCCCGCTCTACCATTTGACTGGCTGCCATCTGAATGGCCATGGCGGGTACCAGCAGCATGGCAATCATGGCAATCACCAGTTTGGCCCGCAGGCGAGACCCGGGTCGTGGCTCGGAATTCTCACGCAACAGTCGGATCCCATACTGGATTAACAGCAGGGATAGCCCTAGCATAATCGCAACGTTGACCCATGCCAGAGGGCTGCCGCCACCATCGTCCTGTGAAGGCCATAGCAACACGGTGACCGTTAACAGCATCAATGCCATGAATAATGGTATCAGTCGCATGATGTTAATCCGGCTCACGGCAGTGAAAAGTCCTGTTGCATGGACGCTGTCGCAGGCTTCCACAAGTTGGCCCACCAGGCCGTGTTCACTTCACCGGCATGAACTTTGATATCAACCGAAACGCTGTACAGTGTGTTGGTTTGTAGAAGGCTTCGATCCAGGAGAGGGAAATTTTCCAGGTTGGAAAGAAAGCGGATTGCATCCCCGATGTTATAAACACGTTGGGCAATGCCACTTGATGTATCAGTCAGCAGCCAGCTCCGGGTTAATAAATCCGGTTTTGCGCGACGAATGACGGTGATGTCGGCAATCTCCTCATTCAGCCAGTACTTGCGCACTTTTCCCACCTGAATATGCCATTCTGTTGTCACCGTAATGCCGTCTTGCATGGCAAGTGAAAAAGTGTTGTCTGATACAGTGATCCGCGCTGTGCAATAAACAACTTTATGGTCCAGATGAATTTGCAGACTACCGGATTCATCCGCATAAACGCTTGGCTGGGCAGCAAAAAAGACTCCTGCCAGAATCAGAAAAAAATTACGCCACTTGCACAATAAATGATACATCACGCCGGAGTGTAGCAGTAGATGTGAGCCAGTTCGATGACTAAAAAAACAGCTTGTCTGAGATGAGAAGTAAACGGTCTGTGCGTTCAAAGTGCACCAATAGCATCAATAGCGACTGGCTGTTTCCCGTCCTGTGAATATAATATCCAGATGGCTCATGCAACAATTCAACACTCCGAATTTTCTCATGCCTACAAAGTGGTTGCTTCTGACCTGAACCAATATGGTATTATGCATGGTGGCAGATTGCTGACGTTGTGTGACGAGGTGGGCTACGTCTCGGCATGCAAACATGATAATCACGGCTGCCTTACCCGGGCTGTTCATCAAGCGCGCTTCCACCGTGCAGTTCAACAAGGCGATATTCTCGTGCTCCGAGCCAGAGTCGGGCTCACCGGGCATAGCAGCATGTGGGTTTTTGTCGAAGTGATTTCCGACGAGGATGACCAATGCATCATGGATGCCGTATTCGTTTTTGCCGCTATCGATGAATATCGGAAAATCCGGCATGTGCCTGCAGTCAGGGCTGAAAACGATGCAGAGAAAGAGCTGCAGGCCAGTTTGAAGAGAATGAAAGATCAGGTATTTGCACAACAGGGTTGAGTGAGTACTGGCGGGCAAATCAAAGAGCGTTGCCCGGCTCGAAAGAGAAAGGCCCCGGCAGATGCCGGGGCCTTATATCTGGCGCGAAACACTAGGGAGGGGAGGGAGGAATAGCGCCAGACATCGCGAACAATAGTCGAGGCATCTGAGCAAAGGGTGAATCGCGGGTTAAATGTTTTTCATGTTGATGATGTGGGTGTATTGGGCTATTAAGTGATTGTGAAGTGGCAAGGATTATTTGAAGCTTCCCGTCAATCACCCTAAAGTGACGTTCAATCTGGCGATACTGCTGAATTGTCGAACCGGAGGAACTTATGCTGAATCTCCCCAGCCAGACATGAAAAAGGGCTCCCAATCGGGAGCCCTTTTTCATGTCTGGCTGGGGGACAAGGATTCGAACCTTGATTGACGG
>CAZWWF010000052.1:0-8904 GCA_964636805.1 uncultured Zetaproteobacteria bacterium | reverse complement strand
GTCGACTAAGCGACGAACACCGGATGTTGAACAGACAACGGGAAGAATTTGAAGAGCAATGGATACTGGCCAGTGAAGAACTGGAAAATGCCGGATAAACGCAATGTCAGATAAACCATCAGACTGGTTTCTTTATATGATCCGTTGCAAAAATGGCCAAATTTACACTGGCATCAGCACAAATGTGGAACGGCGTTTTGCTCAACATCAGGCAGGCAAAGGCGCGAAATACCTACGCGGAAAAGGCCCCCTGAACCTGGTTTATCAGAAAAAAATAGGCTCCCGTTCCGAAGCGCTCAAGGCAGAAATTGTCATAAAAAACATGCCAAAATATGACAAGGAAAAAATTATCAGCAACACCGGCTGATATCCGCCTAATTCTTTTTTTCTGTGTCTTTGCTGTCGCTTTCTTCATCATCTCCGCTAACACCATCATAGATGGCACCAGCTACCTTGAAGGGCACCTTGACGACTTCGATGCCGACATCCACAGCAGTGCCAACGGCTGTACCAACAAGGCAGCCATTTAGCGAAAACATAAGAGCAAGTAACAATATAATTCTTTTCATGGGAACCTCATAAATCATGGCGCGAAACACTAGGGTCTGTTTACACAAAATCCAGCTGTTACACATGGCCTTTATGTGAACAATCCCACTGGCATCACATCAAAAACTCCATTCGGCTTCGCTATAAACCCTGTCATTGGATGCAAACGGGCCGAAAAAACCGCCGCTTCCGCTGATCATATCCACCCCCAGGGTACCAATCAGATTATCACTGAATTCATAGCTAACTTTAGGACGCACAAGCAAGCCGCCATCATCAAGATCAGCCAACAGTAAAACCTCCGGTTTCAGTTTCTCATTCATGAAATCAGTAGCGATGCGTAGCGTAGCGAAGTTCGGGGTGGTAATGATCGTTGTATCCACAATCGGCTCATTCAGAATCTGGCGCCCGAAGAGTTGTACGCTGATCAACCAGTTTGACCATGTGTAATCCACTGCAATTGCGGCATTCAGCGTTGTGCGCCGAACCACAGAATCCCCCCATGTGAGAGCCGTAGTGTTGATGCCTTCGCCAAAATTCACTGCGACTTCGCCGCGTACGACAAAAGCACCAAAGGCATTGGAAAAAGAACCGCCTGCCGTATGCATGCGCAAATGTCTGAGCTGAACAGACAGAACCGTACCTGATAATTGTTTGAACACGTTGGGAAAATCATTCCAGCCGTAATAATAGTTCAAAGATAAGTCCCAGCCAGCCACATTGGCGCGCCAGGCAAGACCCAGTTCTGTATTATTCAGTGACCAGTTGGGTTGCCCGGGTGCCAGTGTGACAACCGAGATACCTGCGGGCGCGGCTTTGCCAAAACCAAAACCCCAGCGTGAACCGGATGGTGCAAATTTAGCGGGTCTCGCATCGGGAACGACTACAAATTCAAGTTCGTGCTCTGTACCACCAATATCAGCATAATAATTCAATCGTGCAGACCACAGGCCGATACGTGAATCGAGAAAATCATCCAGAATAAATTCTCGTAAATCGAGAGGATTCACAATGTCGAGCATTCGGATACCATCGGTCTTGCCCCAGACAATCTGTTGCTGACCGATACGAAAATCAAAGTTATCACCACCATAAAGCAAATAGGCTTCCTTGCTCTCGATATAGGTACGGTAATGCTGTTTGATCCCGCCCGTCAGATCTGTGGTATTGGTGGCATTGACATCCATGGCCGCATCATACCAGGTCAGCGCCCTGCCCCGGAATTCCCAACCGTGGCCCAGCACTGCCTCCGGTTTCAGGTCGAGACGATTCTGAATTTTATCAAAACGTTTCTCGCCGCTGACAAACCAGGCGCTTTCGTTTATCACTGCACCATGCAGGGTCCATTCCACTGCATCTACATCCGTGCCGGCAAGGAACAGCAAAGCAGCCAAACAGATCACACGTTTCATCCGCTTATGCCTCTCTGTCCTTGAGCAGAACCGGGAACAGATAACAGCTGGCCAGATAGCAGATGGCCATGGATCCGGCCACCAGCACACCGAGTTTTACTTGCGGGTAAAGATGTGCGGTAAGCAGGACCAGAAAACCGCCGATCACAACCAGCGCATTAAACAACAGTGCCCGGCCGGTATCCTCGTTGGAGGCCGTCACAATCGCGTCATGAGCCAGGCCCTGTTGTTGATAATAACGATAGCGATAGAGGTAATGAATGGCGAAATCAACACCGATACCGAGCGCCATAGCACCGGTAATCGCCGTGCCGATCTCCAGCGGCAGCCCCGTCAGGCCCATAATACCGTAAATGACCGCCACCGAAATCGATACCGGCAATAGCGCCAGTGCCGCATCATACAGTCTGCGAAACATGGCCAGACAGAGCAAAAAGATAAACACCAGCGCCAGCAGCAATGACTGAATCTGTCCCTTGATGATCAGATCGGAAAAACGGAACGTCGTATACGCTGTACCGGCAAATTCCATCGTTGCATTCGGAAACCATTCCCCGGCATGCTGCTCCAGCAAATGCACCAGATGCTCGGCATCGGCGCTGCTGTCGCTTTTCAACTGGATACGGACATGAGCCTGACTGTAATCGGAGGTAATGAACGAATCGAAATCATCCGGTGCGCCGGAAAAGGAATAGAGCAGCAAATACTGCGCAGCCAGATTGGAACTCTCTGGCGGCAACCGGAATGCCTGCTTGCCCTCATGCATCACCTTGTTCATTTCGGACAGGAACTCGGCAATGGATGAGGAATCGCCGACCACGGCTTCAGTTTCCGCCAGCGCCTGCAACTTGCTCATACCACGCAGAAATGACGGAGCGAGCACGCCATCCTGCACACCGGTATCGAGCATCACATCAAGGCTGTTGGTGCCGGAAAAATGGGCATTCAAGGTGGCATCCGCCAGCCGGATGGGGTCGGACGGACGAAACTCCAACACCAGCGAGGAATTCACCTGCAACTGCGACAGGCCATAAGCGGAGCCTATGATTAACAGCGCAAATATAGCCATAATCCGTTTCGGATGATGCACCACCACTCGGCTCACCCAGTTCAGGTAGCCACTGAACGCCAGCTTTTTCAACGCCTGTTCCCGGTGCGGCAGTACCGATTCAATAGCCGGAATAAACAGAATCGTGATGACAAAAGCATACAAAATACCGATGGCTGCAAACAGACCAAAATAGCGCATCGGCAATAAATCAGACGTCAGCATAGCCAGAAAACCGGCAGCAGTGGTCAGGGTTGTCATCAGAATCGGCGACCACATGCCGGTCATACCGGCAATAATCGATTGTTTCTTGCCGCCCTGTTGGCTGCGTCCGGCCTCGACCCGGATGTGGGTCAGCAAATGCACCGAATCGGCAATACCTACGGCCAGAATCAGAATCGGCAGCAAGGTGGTCACCGTATAAATCGGAATACCGGCCGCGGCCATCGTACCGAGCATCCACAACTCGGACAGAATCACCACAGCCAGCGGAATCAGCACGCCGCGAATATTGCGGAAGGCGACAAACAGCAGCAGCGCCAGCAGTGCCAGAATAAGCGGCTGCATATGCTGCATGTCCTGCGGCATATAAGCGCCGAATACGCCTTCGATAATCGGTCGTCCGGTAATCAGAATTTTTTCCGGCCCGCCGCGCGCATCAATCTCGCTCACTTTATCTTTGATCAGTTGATAAATGTCGTGGTAATGGCCGATGTAGCTTGGATCCGGGCGCACAACAATCAGGGTACCCTTGCCATCCTCACTGACAATAGAACCCATATAGATACCATTATCGGTCAAACGCTGGCGCAAATGGGTGATCGATGCGGGCGTGGTCAGCGGCTCTCGCATAAAATGCTCAACATCCATGCCATCAGGCGTGCCATGTATATCCTTGATGGTCGATAAACTCATCAGATCCGACAACGCCAGGGTGCGAAACTCCTTGTGCATCTGCAGCCAGCCGGTGAGTTCATCGACCAGTTTCAGCGTATGCGGATTATAAATACCATTCGGGCTCTGATCGTTGGTAATACCGATCACCACCATATCAGCCGATGAAAAGAGCTTTTCCAGTTTCTTCTTGTTGGCGTAGGCATCCATGCTGTGCGGCAGCATGTTCTCGATATTGGTTTCCATCTTGATCTTCGGCAACTGCGACACAAAGCCGGCCGTGGCAATCGCCAGCAGCACCAGCACCAGCCAGGCGCGATGGACAATAAATGAGAAAATCTGTTGCATGGGGTTCATCCTTTTTGGAGTTTAATCATCCACAATATTTCACCAGCAAGATCAAAGAAAACCTTCCATAATGTTGGCCTGTCTTTGTGCCTTGGTGGTAAACGATTCTGATTTTGACTGACTTCCGACATGCTGAAACGAATAGCCCCGATTCTTTTTCCGGGACGTTATCATCAGCATGCCACGTCAGGTGATGACATGATAATCACTCAAACGAAACCATTTGCGTGAAAAGATAAACCGGAGCACCGGCTCCGGTGACAGGCTGGTCACATCGCCGGTCATATTTTTTCTATAAAAGGCTCTGCACGTGGCATTTTGCCAAACCGTTTTTTGCATCTGTTGTCGCATCTGTGCAATGTATTCGGCCTGCAGCTCAGCCTTGGCATCGATGGCTTTGATGCGTTGATCCTGTTTGATGGCACAAATCGCCTGCACTGTATAATCGGTCATGGCTTCCATATATAATATTTGCGAACTATGGCCTGAGCCGGTGTTGGGGCCGTTAACCTTAAAATAGTTCGGATAACCGGAAACAGTGATGCCCTTATACGAGACAATCTCTGTTTCCCATTCCGCATTCAGGTTTCGGCCACCCAAACCATAGACCTGAAATGTGAGCGCCTTTTTCATATTGGAATAGGCATAAAATCCCGTCGCATAGACAATAATATCCAGAGGAATGTCTGTACCGTCCCGGGTTCTGATCCCGGTCGGCGTGATGCATTCGATGCCACTGATATCCACATCGACATTATCCCGCGCCAGAGCCGGCAGAAAGGCATTGGTCGGTATGACTCGCCTGCTGCCCATTTCATAATCCGGCATCATAAACCGGCGCAACTGTTCATCATCAATATATCTTTCCAGATTCTTTTTCAGCGTCTTGCGATACAGGCCTTTTATGAACCTGCTCAGTGGTGCAGTCAATGTATAGTGGCGAAAGGCAACAAATCGCACTTCATGGTAAGCAAAAATAAGAAAACGGATGAATTGGCGTATGCCCGGCACATTCCGGATGGTGCGCTCCACAGCGCTGTAATTTCTGTCTCCCCGTGGAATGATCCACTCAGCCTCGCGCATAAATAATGTCAAGCGGCCTACCTTGCTGGCAATAGTCTGAACGACCTGAACCCCCGAACATCCCGAACCAATCACCCCGACACGTTTTCCCTCATAAAGCACGCTGTGATCCCACTGGGCTGTGTGAAATTTTGCCCCCTGGAATGTGTCCGCGCCCGGAATATCCGGCATATGCGGATTCGCCAGCACGCCGCTGGTATCGATAATAAAGCGAGCGTTATAGCGCTCGCCCGATTCGGTTTCCACAAGCCACAAGCATGTGTCTTCATGATAGGTAAGCCGGGTGACACTCTGGTTTGTTCTGATATGTTTTTTTATATCAAACGTATCAATGATATGGTTGGTATAGTCGAGCAGCTCGATTTGCGGGGCATATGTTTTTTTGAACTTATACGGTATAAAGGAAACAGAATACAGGGCGGTTGGAATATCCACCTCGGCGCCGGGATACGAGTTGTCCCGCCAGGTGCCGCCCGGTTCAGCGCCCCGCTCCAGCAGGACAAAGTCGTGACAATCTTTTTTTTGCAAACGAATCGCCGCCAGCAGGCCTGAGAAGCCTGTACCGATGATCACGGTCTCAAAATATTGAGCATCCTTTTGTGTCACAACTTATCCCCTTGTTTCGGCATAGTTTAACGAGCATGGCAAGGCATAGGCAAGATCGGCTTCAAACGCTGCAAGGTTACATATTGTCGCCTCAAATGACCGGCTATCCGACATACGGTGAATGATTCCAGACTCTGGCTTACTTGCGGTAGCCACGTTTAAGCATGCGTTCGGAGAATTTCCGATCCGACAAGCCGGTATTATATTGCTGATCTGAAAATGTCATCTCGGTTTTATGACCGGTCTGAACATTCTCCATCAACATCTTCGTCGCCGTCCAGATACCCTGAATCGGCTTCACTTCGGTAGCATGAAAATGTTTCAACTCCTGCCCCTTGCGATCCCAGTAATCAATGCGGATGGCCAAATCGATATCCTTGCGCACATAACTCACTGTTTTCGAGTAACCCAGATTCTTTTTCAGATCGTCTGTTTTTGGTACGCCCTGTACCATCCAGCAATCATGCCCGTCGATAGATTCAGAGCCGATCAGCGTCCAGTTATAGTCTTCCAGTTCCGGCGTCTGTTTGATATCTTCAAAGGTGAAATCCGTACCCATGAAATAATCACCCCGATCCGATGAGGATATGCGGCGCACCTTCTTCAAGGCCGGCAGATATAGCCACTGATCATCATCCTTTTCCACACCATCATAATCATAGGTCAGCAGCGCCGTATCACGAATATTGGCCGGTTTAAGGAAGTAAGAGATGGATTTCTTGTCCTTGCCGTAATCCTTGCGCAAAGCGACCATAAAACGCTCACGCACCCCGCCCCTGCGATCAATCAGCTTCTGATAAATGGTCTGGGTCAAATCATCGCCATCGTCGCGGTTATCCACCCGTTGCATAATCTGATCTCCGGTTATTTCTGCACCATAAGACAATACCGACGTCATACCGGTGATAATCGCCAGCGCAAATACAATCAACGCAATTTTCTGCATATTCATTTTCATCTCCTTAAATCCAATTCAAAATATTTTTTCACCACGAAGACACAAAGTAAAACATTGAATGATTACAAATGTCTTCGTGGTAGAAGTTTATGATCATGTGTTTTCGCCAAATACAAATCGTGGTCGCGCAGCCAGAATCAGTGCCGGCAATACCGTCAGCGTCGCAATGAATGAGGACAGCATGGCGGCAGATACCAGCAAACCCATCTGCTGATTGGGCGGCATCACACTGGCCAGCAGCACCATAAAACCGGCAATCACAACCACCGCATTGAACAAAATCGTCTTGCCGGTGGTGGCCAGCGTGCGAACCAGGGCCTGAACAGCCGGGTCCGTATGCTCGGCAACGCCTGATGGCGCGGCATCTGTACGCCTGAACTCACTTCTGAATTTATAGATCAAGTGAATGGCATAATCCACCCCGATACAAATCGCCACTGACGTAAACATTGATGCGCCCCAGCCAATGTGCGTACCGGTCAGACCCATAAATGCGAAGTTGAAGATGACCGCTGCCAGCACCGGCGTCATGACGAATACGCCGGCTGCAAACGAGCGCATCATCAGCCAGGCGGCCAGAAAAATAGCCAGTACGGTGGCCATAATATTAAAACGCAGATTATCGGTAATCATCTTCGTCTGCACATAGGCAATATGGCCGTTACCGGCAATGCTCCATGTTATGCCCAGCGGGTCGAAATATTTGGCTGCCAGGGTTTTCAGATCATGTTCAATCTTGTGATAGGGTACATACTGTCCCTTGGTCAGAAACAGGCGGATATTGGCCATGCGGTATTCGTTGTCCACCACCTCGGCAAAATCATCCGGCGCGCCGGAGAATGAGTAGAGCAAAAGATACTGGGCAATCAGATTGGCTGAATCCGGAATCCGGGCCATCTCGGGGCGATTCTCATTCATCACCCGGTGCATACGGCGGATATAATCGGCAATACTGATCGTGCCGCCGACGATGGCATTGCCCGACTCCATCTCCTTCTGGAATGCCCATACAGCTCTCAACACTGCCGGCCGATAAAAGGTTTCCGGTTTTTTTCCTTCCAGAAGCAGATTATATTGATAAGAACCGATAAAATGGTTGTTGATCACATGATCCGCTTTGACGATGGGCGAACCGGCTTTGAAGTTGGCCACGTATGCATCATCTACATACACGCTCGATGCCGCCCAGGCCGAGAAAAAGATCAGGCCGCTGGTCAAAAATAGGGTTAAGGTCACATGATTACCCACCCACAAACCCAGCCGGGATAGCTGGCATGAAACAAAACCGGCCGTTTGGATTGTTTGCGCCCCGGCCTGCCCGGCTGATGCACGGATCTTCAACATGCGTGGCGCAGCCACTGTCATCAGCATCAACATGGCCGGCACCAGCGTCAGCGACACCATCATCGCATAGATAATGCCAATAGCCGCAAACAGACCCATCATTTGCAGAGGCACCATGCCCATGCTCAGAAATGATAAAAATCCAATCGCCGTCGTTACCGAGGTCAATACCACCGGTCGCCACATTTCCTGCATCGCCCCCAACACAAGTTCACGCCGTCCACGCTCGGGATTGAGCACGACCAGTTCGTAATATTTACCCAGCAAATGAATCGCATCGGCCACACCAATTGCCATCAGGGTGACCGGCACCATGGTGGTGGTCGGGTATACCGGCACCCCGGCAAAAGCCATGATACCCATCGCGCCGAGTACCGAAAATGTCACCACGGCCAGCGGAATCACCACCCCGCGTAACGAGCGATAGGTGAAAAACAACAGAATTGCCAGCGTCAGAAACACCAGCGGCATCATCAGACCCAGATCCTTGGCGATGTACATGCCGAGCGTGGCTTCCAGTACCGGTTTGCCAGCTACATAAAATTGTTCATCCCGGCCAACAGTCAGCTCATCCACCGTGTGTTTGACCGCGTCGTAGACTTTAAACTTGTCCAGTCCGCGCCTGGCCAGCAAGGCTGCCGGCTCCAGCTTCACGATGATGG